>DPLR01000359.1 GCA_003541895.1 Cytophagales bacterium
TTGAATTGCTTGCTGCTTGTGCCAAAGGTGAATTGAAAAATCAGAAAATCGAAATCGATCCATCGCATGTTGCAACGATCGTGATGGCCGCGGGCGGCTATCCTGATCATTACGAAAAAGGAAAAGTCATTTCTGGTTTAACGAATAGCTTGTCGGCTCAGGTTTTTCATGCCGGAACAAAATTGAAAGAAGGAAACGTAGTAACGGATGGCGGAAGAGTGTTGGCTGTTACAGGCAAGGGCCATTCATTAAAAGCAGCGCAACAAAATGCCTACGAAACCGCAAATGCCATTCAGTGGGAAGGCGCTTATTTCAGAAAAGACATTGCCAATGATTTGCTAAACTGGAAGGGATAGTTTTTCTCCTCCTCTCAAAATTTGATACGGCTGTTTAATTTTTGCTGCTTCGGCTGCAAACTCATTTACATCAGCTGTATTGAAAGTAAACATATCGTAGTGACAAGGAATCACCAGCTTCGCGTGTATGGCCTTACCAAGTGCAGCTGCCTCTGCGCAATCTAAATTGCCTGCCACTTTACGTTCGGGCTTGTTGCCATTGATTGGAAGGATTGCAACGTCTAATGCAAAAGGTTTTAAAATATCAATCATGCCATCAAACAAAAGCGTATCACCGCTGTGATAGATTTTTTTATTGCCGAACTCGATTATATAGCCCATGAATTTACAGTTGCCACGTTCATCGCGTTCAATTTCATTGTGCTTGGCAGGTATTCCGTAGAATGTAAAATCCCCTATTGAAATTGCTTGACTATCATTCAAGCCGATGGGGAAAACTGCATCACATTTCACTCGCTCGGCAACGAACTTCCGGTTTGCTTCAGGAATAATAAATTCTATTTCAGGATTGTTCTTTAGGATGGGAATTAACGTATCGGCATCAAGATGATCGGTATGGTTGTGACTTGAAGAAACAAGGAAAATATTTTTTAATAGGCTTGGGTCAACCACCAACTCGCTCATGCGCGTATGGGGCTTATCCGTTGTTAAATATTTTTTTGTTAATGAATCGGAGAGATACGGATCGATCAAAACACGTTTGCCTTTCCATTGGAGAAGATAGCCACTTTGCCCCAGCCACCACAAATGAAAATGCGATTCATCATGGAGCAATGAATCCATTTCCTCAATGAGTTCTGTATTTTTTTTGTGAGCCGGGATTAAATCCATCCGAGTATTTGAAGAAAAATATTATAAGGTTTGCCTCACCTTCTTAGCGCCTTTTACCATGTTGATCAGTTTTTGTCGTGCTGCCCAGCGCGCGGTTTGACTCAATCCACAATCAGGAGCAACCGACAGTTTCTCTGCGGGCACATATTTCAAACAACGATTGATTCTTTCTGCTACGTCATCTGCCGTTTCGATGTAATAATTTTTCACATCGATAATCCCCACGGCTACATTCATTTTCTCTGCGAAGGGTTTCAGCAATTCAATCTCTGCGAATTCGCGGTTAGCCATTTCTATGTGAATTTCATTTACCGTCATGTCCAAAAAATCGGGCAACATTGGTTTGATACTTCGATACCCCACGGGCCGTCCTTTAAAATTTCCAAAACACAAATGGGTGCTCAGGTTACATTTTCCTACAACCGGCTTTACCGTGCGATTGAAAATATCTACAAATCGTTTGGTGTCTTCTTTGTATGCGTAGCAACTCATGCTCGGTTCGTCTACCGTAATTTCAGTGCAACCGGCTTCAACTAAAGCAACTAACTCTTGTCGTACCATGGGCAGCAGTGCCTCGGTTATTTCATAGCGGTCTTTGTATCGATTGTTGGGTAAAAGCCTTCCACTTAAAGTATAGGGCCCTGGTACACTTGCTTTCAGTGTAGGTCCAGCAGGAGCAAGTTTTTTTAATCTCAAAAATTCTTTTACTGCGCCAAGGCCGTTGGGCGCAGTCAGCTCTCCTACAATATTATTTTTTCCGCGCTGATCGTGAGCTGGCGGACCGAACTTTCGGGTTTCTGTTTCATTGTTTTCTATCCCCTTGATAAAGCCATAAAACGACAAATTAAAATCCAAGCGAGTTTGTTCGCCATCGGTAATCACATCTAAGTCAGCCGAGGTTTGATCATGGATGGCCGCGATCACTGCATCTTCAATCATCTCTTCAATGTCAGCAGCGCCAAACTGGGTTAAATTTTTTGCGCCAAACTCAAGCCAGCCTGGAAAAGGATAACTTCCAACAACGGTAGTGCGGATAGGGGTCATGTTCTTTGATGGTTGTGGTGAATTATTTTTTGTTTTCAGAAACGTAACTGGGTATGCCCACGTGGCCATACAATTTTGCCATGCGGTGTGCGTGTTCATCGTAGGCGGCCTCAAATAATTCAACGGCCTTTTCCGTGCCCACTACGTTAGCGGCAGCAAGCACTTTTGGCGCATGGCCAGAGTCAGTCAATATTTTTGCAACTTCTGCTTTGATACTATTGATGAGCATGACGCCACCAACAGTAGAGCCAGGCGCCACCGGAGTTTCCAATCCTTTGATGTAAACCATAGAGTCGCCAACGGGGGCGCCTGAATCAAGAATCAGATCAGCAAAATCTGAAAGTTTTTTTCCGTCCTTTCTTTTGCTCGCGCTTTTTGTTGAGTGATCTTTTGTAATCAAGGCAACCACTTTGATTTTTCGTTGCTGAAAAAGTTCTGCCATCTCCACAGGCACAATGTTGGTGCCGCTAGAGGAAATAATTAAGGCGGTATCTTTTTCGGAGAGATCAAAGTTGCGAAGTATGCGTTCGGCCAAGCCAGAAACATTTTCTAAAAACATGGCTTGCCGCTGACCATTTGCCCCCACCACAAGATTATGAAACGACAATGACAATTCAACGATAGGATTGAATCCTGGAAATGAGCCGTACCGTGGCCACATTTCTTCCACCATGATACGGCTATGTCCGCTACCAAACACGTGCACCATCCGTCCTGCTAAGATGCTAGCGGCAAACCATTGCGCTGCTTGCTTAATTTCTTTTTGCTGTGCAGAGACTTTGCTGATGATAGTTGAGCAATGCCGCAGGTATTCTTCCGATGGGTTTTGGCTTTCAGTCATGAATTTTCTCTCGTAAGAATTTAAAGTTAATAAAATCACCTTGCAAAAGATATGATAGATTCAATAGCTTTATACTTCTCATTGGATATGGAAATAAAAAAATTTACGGATTATGAATCGCTCTCTGACTTTGCGGCCACTGCAATTGTAGATGCGATTAAAAAAAAACCAACGCTCACACTTTGCATGGCTTCGGGCCATTCACCAGCACGCACTGCGGAATTGTTGGTTCAAAAATTAAAAACTGAGAAAGTAGATTACTCTTTGATTAATTTCATTGGGCTTGACGAGTGGGTTGGTCTATCTCCAACCAATGAAGGAAGCTGTCGTTATTTTTTTCAATCGAAACTGATCGACCCGCTAGGGCTAAAGCCGCACCAATATTTTTTCTTCGATGCCATGGCAAATGATCTCAATGATCAATGCAAACGAATGGACGAGGTGATTGATCGATTGGGCATTGACATTATGCTGGTTGGCATCGGGATGAATGGCCACATCGGTTTTAATGAACCCGGAACATCCTTTCACATTCGCTGTCATGTGGCTGATTTGGAAGAAACAACGCAAAGCGTTGGTCAAAAATATTTTGCTACACCCATGAAGTTGACGCAGGGAATAACTGTTGGACTGAAACATCTACTCAACGCAAAGCAAGTTTTTCTATTGGCGAATGGAACGAAAAAGGCGGAGGTCATTCAGCAAGCGGTGGACGGAAAAGTAGACGAGAAATTTCCAGCCAGTATTTTACAACAGCATTCAAATGCAACCATTATAATTGACGAAGAAGCCGCAGCCCGGTTAACCATTCGCGCATGAGCCCGGCTACCATCCTTCGCGTCCTTTACTTTTTATTTTTCTGCTGCACAGCTGCCTTCATTCCCAGAATGGCGGACTTCTGTCTTAACCGCGGACTTACCCATGGCCAAATAAGTTTGGTACTCAGCATTACTCCTGTGATGATGTTTGCAGTGCAACCTTTTTATGGAATGATGGCTGACAAATTGGGATATAAAAAAACCGTTTTGATTTCATCGCTGATTGCGTCCGTGAGTTACCTCGGCTATTTGGCAAGCAACTCTTTCCTTACGATTGTTGCCACCACGGTGATCATGTCGGCCTTCTACAACACTTTACAACCGGTGCTCGACAGCATTGCGCTGCGTCTCTCTGAAAGGGATCCAAATTTTTCTTACGGATCGCTACGCGTATTTGGAGCGGTTGGTTGGATGATTGCCAATGCTATTTCCGGCCATTTCATTGATGCCACCGATATCCGTGCCATTTTTATTGTCTCGTTCTTGTCAATGTTTTTGGTTTTTGTTTTCTCCATTTTTCTATCGAACGAATCGGCAGAGACACAACAACCTGGCTTCAGTCAGGCATTCAGCGTGCTCAAAAATCGCCAGTTGATGGTATTGTTGCTATGTGTCTTTATTGTATCCTTTGGTGCAACAACTATTTGGAATTACTATTCAACTTTCATGAAGGAAAAAGGAGCATCAGATACTTTGGTGGGATATGCTCTTTCTTTTCATGGCTTTTGCGAACTTCCCTTTTTTTATTTCTCTGCCAGAATAATTTTTAAGCTGGGGTTGAAAACAACTTTTGTGATCACGGCCTTTGCAACATCACTTCGGATGTTCTTGTACAGCATCACGAGTGAGCCACTTCATGTAATTCCGATTGAGTTGCTGCAAGGACTTTCGTGGAGTTTGTTTTGGGCTGTATCAGTAGAATTTGTGAACCGAGTTGTGGATGGCAAGTGGCTCGCTACGGGGCAATCACTTTTGTATGCAGTTTACTTTGGCATTGGTCAGATAGCGGGCAACTATTGGACGGGTTACTTTCACAGCAGAGGGATGACGATTGCACGCGTATTCTTAATGAATGCAGCACTGACATTTGTGGCTGTAATAATTGCATGGATTTTTCTCACGAAAGAAAAAGTCACTGATTCAGGAACGACTCAGGCCTGACTTCAGTTTATTGATGCACCAATCAATAAAGTTTACCACTTGATCTTCCACAGGCGCGTATGGACCTGGTTGATACGCTTGACTTAAAATCCCTCTGAAATTGTTTTCACATAAGGTAGCATCTTGCTGTCCGGTTACATCCCAAAACTTAGTGAGGTTTTTAACTTCATAATCTTTCCCTTCAACGGTATTCTCATCAACGAGCCAGCAAAATTCAACTTCAGTTGACGATGCATCGATCGGTGTTACGCGCATGGTCCAAACGTAATCGCTTACGGCATCTAACCAAAAATTCGGGTAGTTGACAAGCCCTACAACGCCCGCATCATAATCGCGATGTGAACCCATCGGAACCGAGACTTTTTTTCCGTCAACACTGTAACTCTCTATGCCCGGCCTTAGCGGATAGCGAATGGCATACGTGGTTGTTCCGTCCGTTACTTCTACCAGGCGAGTTTCTAATCCGCGCTCTTTCCAATCATTTTGTTTTGTGTGCGTCAACCCAACCACGTCTTCATTCAGGTTTGCGCCAATCACTGCGCTGCAATATTCAGGATGAGCGCCTCCACAATGATAACATTCACGAAAGTTTTCAGCTACCAATTTCCAATTCGCAGCGATTGTGTGTTTTTTGATACAGGCAACTTTTGCTTTTGAAATGTGATAAGGTTTAAGGTATGGAGCTAAACTTTTTTCAATCGATGAAAAATCAGGAGCGTCTTTAGCCAGTGAAATAAAAATCAAACCCTCCACTTGTTTCACATGAACGTGATGCAAATGATAATTTGTTTTGTCGAAGTCACTGCTCATCATTCGTGCATTGAGCAATTCCCCATCTTTATCATAAACCCACAAATGATACGGACAAACCAACCTTGATGCGTGGCCGGTATCAGTCAAACAAATGGCAGAGCCGCGGTGCCTGCAGGTGTTGTAGTGCGCGTGAACTACATCGCCATTTCCCCGAATCACGATGATGGATTCGTGCCGTAGGTGATACAAAAAATAATCTCCCGCTTTAGGGATTTGTGCCACGTTGCCAGCATACAACCAACTCGTTTTGAAAATGGAATTCCATTCAGCGTTGAAAATTTCAAAGTCAGTGTAAAAGGCCTGTTCTAAACTAAAGCCTGATCGATACTTTGAAAGATACGATTCCAAATTCATTTTGATTTTTCCATTTTGCTCATCGCGAAGCAGGCAGCGCCAATGGCTCCGGCTAAATCGGCATGAACGGCCTTTACGATTTTCGGGCGAATGCCGCCCGGCTGCCACTCAAATTCATCAAACCATTTATTTAACGGAACAAACAAGTCCTCATTGGCTTCGGCAATTCCACCACCGACAACTATGGTATCTGGTGAGATCATATTGCTAGCTGATGCTAAACCAATAGCCAGCTTTCGCACCGAAGTGAGCCAAACTTCGGTTGCAAACTCATCACCATTGCGATAGGCTTTGAGCAATTCATGAGTGGAGAAAAATTTTTCATTGGAGCGTTGTTCGATTGTGCAATTGCCGATGGCCACTTCCAAACTGCCCGGCATGTTGGTCACCTCTCTCTCACCATCGCT
>DPLR01000666.1 GCA_003541895.1 Cytophagales bacterium
TTTTTATGTGTACGTTCACTCATTTCGTTTTCTCTCCACTCATCTTCGTTCTTTTTCCGATTACTAAATGAGCTATTGTATTACTTGGTATGATTATTTAACGCTTGTCAATCTTGAGTATTACCCAGTCGTATAAACATTTAAGTGCATTCTCTTGAACTATTGTAGTTTGACTGTCAATGACAAAAAAGAAAATTGCAATTAGTATAGACCAAGAACTGTACGACTGGCTCAGGAGTGAAGTTGACTCTGAGGAGAGAACATTTGCTTCGATGAGTCATGCCATTGAATACTGCATTGCTTATTTGAAGAAAGATTATGATTTTGAACTCACCAAGAAAGTAAAAAAGTCATAGAAGAGCACCCGATTCATATTCTAGATTCATAATGCTTATTTTCTTTAAACCTCAAAGGATTAATCAAGACACGCAAAAACTGAAAAACAAGGTATGTTTACCAGCTTCAATCAAGAGAATACTGAATGAAAAACCAAAAAAAACGTCAAAAGATTAGGCGCAAGCAAATTTTAGAAAGTGTTTTATCATGAAAACTGATGATAAATGTCCTTCTTGCAATTCAACTGAAACCGAAATTATTTATGAAAGCGAAACGATATTTCGTGTTTGCAGAGCTTGCAAAGAAGTGCGATCAAAAAACTGGTTTTAAGAACCTCCCTTTCCATAACTTACCTCTACTAGATAAATTTTTAATGAATCATAATTCTAAATTCTATTTTGTCTAGGAGGGTGATTTTTCTTTGAGTTTGGTTGCAATAAAGCGTTTTGCTTCTCAGTTTTCTGTGGTTTTGTTGTACAGTTCTCTCCAAACTAAAAATAATAATTTTTTAGACATATTTCACGTATTGAAGTGTTCTTGTGTTCGACAGTTGGTTCTCTCAATGGGTTTTGATATGCCTGTGTTATGTGCAAGGGTTTAAGGGGCTGTTTAATATAATATGAAGACATAAGATATGTGTCTTAGTTTACACTAAGCGCGTCAGCTTAACCTACCAATAGGAGAAAAACATAGAAAATGAACAATAACTACCAAAAAGAAACCCAAACAAAACTAACCAAGGGGCTCTTAGACATGATTGTACTTGAATATCTCGATGAAGAATCAATGCACGGATACCAAATTATCAGCAAAATCCGCAAAGGCTTCGGCGTCTGCTTAGGACCCAGCACCATCTACCCCTTACTAGGATTACTTGAGAAAAAAGGCTACGTAGCGAGTGCGTGGAACATGAGTACTGTAAAACCGCGCAAAATGTACAAACTTACCAACGAAGGGAAAAATGTCTTGAACTTTACCGAAAACTCCCTCAAACTAATCGTCAAAAATATGAAGACTGATGACAACATCCGAATACAAGCAGCTCCACTAGTCTACTCGAAGTCAACGCTTCAAAGAGAAAATCCAATTTTGACAGTTCGCTGATTTGTCAATCCTAAGACTTTTTTAGACGTTAAAGTTGTTCATTTTAAAAGGATAAATCTTGATGGATATATCTAAAATTAAAGATGAAGTGTGCATGTGTGCTCATCTCAAAAGTGAGCATTCGTATTTCTTAGATAAAGTATGTACTAAACCTAAATGTGAATGTTACAAGTTCGTTTTAAAGGATGAAAAAAAACCCTAATTTTTAACTACACAAACACGTTAAAAAGCTTTATAGCGCCATTACATTAACGAAAAAGAGTGCACCATAAAACAATAAGTTTCTTGATAAGGGACCAAAAAGAACACGATGTATTATAACAGAAGAAAAGGAAATTATTGCATTCTGGATGTCTATAACTATTCGTCGAATTTCGTTGGTAGCTGCTAACGTTAGTGTCTATTCTAAAAACTGCAGTATCAATTACTGAGACCATGAGAAGCTATCTTTGTTGATTGGTTTCGGTAATTCCTATGCCGGCCATCCTTATACTTTCCCATGCCGCAATCAAGACACCTAAAGGCAACTACATCTTCTTCAAGGTGAGTGCTATCGCAATAAGGACAACTTGGAAATAAGAAGCTCTTCAAGTCTTTCACGACTTATTTGTTCCATTTTATTATAACTGTTTTTTCTTATTTTAGTGTTTGGTTATTTCCCTTAACAAATTTGTTCCACTAAACTTCTTTATCTTTGGTTTTGTCACCTGATTAGTCTTAACGGCCAATCTCATGAAAATTAGTCGGTGATGAATTGAAGTTTGGTCTTGATCAAAGACTGGCTTTTTAAGGGGTATTTTGGGAAAAAGCATAAAAACCTAAACCCCACTGTCACTATGCAAAGTGATAAATGTATGAATAAGCGATTGATTGCAATTACGCTTCTTCTTTGCTTTGCAGCATTGACAGTTACAGGTATTAATACATCTAAAGCAGAACAATCTTTTGTTCCCGGTGTGATTCAAGGTGATCAGTTCTGGTATACCGAATACAGCCACTGGACTTCATCTGATGCCTATGCTTCAATACCTCAAGACCTAGTAACGGCTAACCAGACAGCATACACTGATCTCAGAATAAGCGATGTTAACTCAACAACCGTGACAACGTTCACGGCATTTTACTACACAGACAACACTCAACAAGTAGCGAGAGGAGCAACAAACATCTTAACAGGCGCCGTCACAGATGGCGGTTTTCCAGCAATTATAGCTGCCAACCTCACTGCAGGCCAAATTATTCACCCATCGGGCTCAGACGGAATCACAATTAATGAAACAATTACCAAAGATAGCAGACAAACAAACCGTATTTACATAACCCGCTATAACGCGACAAACGGAGTTACAGCGACAGACGACCGCTATTTTGACCAAATTACTGGCATGCTCGTAGAAGAAATAATATCTCAAAGCGATGGCGGAGCAGTTAGCGGAGTGATAGAAACGCAATCATTGACTACAAACATAGTATCTTCACCTTGGGATCCTCAGACAATAACGCCTCCGACCCCTGAATTCCCACCACTACTTGCCATCCCAATATTCATTGGCGCAACAACAATTTTGCTAATCGCATTGAAAAAGAAGCACCTAATTCCAGGGCAACTTACAATAAAGGCTTAATTCTGCCGAT
>DPLR01000149.1 GCA_003541895.1 Cytophagales bacterium
CCGACTCATAAAAGCTTTTACCAATATAATGTGCTTGAAGAATGGGGCTTTTCATTTATTTGCCTCTAATGATTACTCCCGGATCTACTTTGCTGGCTTTGCGTGCGGGAAACCATCCTGCCATAAAGGTTGTAACAAGCGAGAAGAGAACAGCGATGAAATAGTACAGAGGATTGTAATCGATGGGATACGTTTTTATTGTAGGTAGAGCTGGTGTATTAAATGGAATGTTGTCGATGACATGAGAGAGAGCGTTTCCAAAAATTAACCCGAGGAGGCATCCAAAAACTCCGATGCTCAACGAAATCAGAAGAAAAATAATTTTCACATCATTGCCTGCAAAGCCCGTTGCTTTTAAAATAGCAATGGTATCCATCTTTTCGTAAATCATCATGTTGAGTATGTTGTAAATTCCAAACCCAGCTACCACAAGCAAAACAATTCCTACCGTGTAGGAGATGATATTTCTGACCATGCTCCCCGTTTCAAATTGTGCATTGGCTGTTTGAATATCTTCTGCGTTGGTTTGAAAGGTAGACCTGTACTCCTTTGCTACGAGAGGAGCGAGGGTAAGCTCGTGTAACTTTACCTGTATATCCGTAACATAATTGTTGGCCTTGCCTAAAACCTTTTGTACAGTTGATATAGAGACAAAACTTTGTGTCTTATCAAAATCGGCCAAGCCAGACTGATAATATCCTACTACCTTCAAAGGGAATCGTTCTCCAGAGCTAGTAGTAATTTGAATGATATCTCCAATGCCGGCTAACAGTTTTTTTGCTAATGGCTTTCCCAATATAATGCTGTTAGAAATTTGATTAATATCTAGCGGATTGCCATCAACAACATAATCTTTGAATTTATACAAACTGATTTCTTGCCCTACATCAATTCCATTCATTACTCCGGTTATGTCCACGGCACCATCATTGAAGAAAACCTGAGCTGAAATTTTTCGAGAAAAGCCAAGCACTCTTTTATCCTGCTTTAATGCATTCATGATTTTAGCTGCATTGTAAATGGCTTGCCTCGCATTGTTTGCTTTTATTGAGCTAATAAAATTATAGGTGTCCTTGTACTTATCCGACAAATAGACGGGTTGGTTTTTATTTGGCTCTATTTCCTGATAAAGCCTTACGTGGGCGGTGCGGTTAATAATGAGTCCATCCAACAAGTCATTAAGTCCATTCATAAAACTGAGTAATGCAACAAACATGGTTATGCCAAAGGTTACGCCTACGGCTGCTACCAAAGTCTGCTTTAACCTAGCGCGCAGCATGGTCACAGAAATCTCAACTAGAAGTTTTATTTTCATAACGGCTGAACGATCGCATCCTTGTCGGTAATACCTGATACAATTTCCGCTTTTTGATAATCCATGATACCTGTTTGTACCTTTCGCTTCTCTCCATTTTTCAACAGCACAAATGTTTCATCGATTAGAAACTGGCGAGGAATCAAAAGCGCTTTTTCTTTCGTTGTAATGATGATATTTGCTTCAGCCGTTAAAAACGGATACAATTTCTCAGGCGCGTTCACGAAGTCGGCTTCAATTGTAAACGTACGCGAACGCTCATTCATCATAGGGTAAATCTTAGACACAACCGCATCAAATACTTTTCTCTGGTAGCTGTCCATGGTGAAGATGATTTTTTGCCCCTCTCTAATTTGAGTGATATCGTATTCATCTACTTGCAGTTCTAGATAAAAATGAGTGCTCTCGCCAACCATGGCAATCGGGGTAAGAGAGGTTACCATTTCGCCTTGTTTTTTCAAAATACTAAAGACCTTGCCTGTGACTTCACTTTTCACGATCAAGTCATTCGTTTGGGCCGATGAAATCTCGAGCATTTTTTTTGATTGACGTGCTGCAAAGTCGATTTGTTTTTTTAACTGTTGTAAGCGGAGAAGAGCTGACTCCAACAGAGCTTTTGAATTTTTTGCAGTAAGAGCCTTCTGATCGAGATCAACCTTGGTTCCAACATTGTGGCCCCACAAATTAAGTTGACGCGCGTACATTGTCGAATCTAATTTGTTCTTCTCTTTGGCAACCTCAACACTATACATTAATTCATCGAGGCGATCTTGATTGTTTTGTGCCGCATTAAAGTTGGCTGCTAATTGTGAGTTTTCGCGGCTTAGTTGTATTGCTTTGTTACTTATTAATGCTATCGGCTGCCCTTGTTGAATAAAGTCTCCATCGGTTACAAATAGTTTGGCTATCACGCCAGGTGAATTTGAAAACACCTGATATTGATTCCTGCTTTTCACTATGCCAGATGCGTACACGGATTGTGTGATGGATTTATATTCCGGAAAGACAACTTCTTTTTTTGATTGGCAGGATAAAATTCCTAGAGCAAGAATTAAAAAAGCAATTCTCATACACGTTGAATGTAACAAATATTAATTCTTTCGTGCTTCAAAAAAAGGATGATCATCAGGTTTTTAAAAAGGGATGCTGAACCATTGGTACTTCATGAATTTGCTGTTCTTTGGATAGGAAACGATTTTGATGATCTACAATGAACAGTTTGAAATCTGCTTGCTAAACGCGAACTTTAGCTTGCAAATTTTGAATCTGATTTGAAATCTTAAATCTTAAATCGAGCGTATGCACGGCTTCTTCGAACATCAATATTTAACGTACAAGAAAAACCACATCAAAAACCTGTTGGCACTTGCCAAGGCCGATGGTTTTGTTCATGAAAAAGAACAGAAGATGTTGTTTAAAATCAGCAAACGTTATGGTTTGAAGGAGCGGCAAGTTCAAGAGTTGATGGACAGCAACGAAAAATTTACCGTGAACGTTCGTGATAATTTTCACGATAAGATGAATGTGCTCTTTGATTTGATGCAGATGGTGTGGGCTGATGGCGTGATCGAGAAGAAGGAAATTGAATTTTGTGAAGCGCTGGTGAAGAAATTCGGAATGAAAAAAGATATCGTAAAGTGGTTGATTCATGAAGTCTTTGAAAAAGGAACAACCCCACCTCCAGATGAATGGGAAGAAATAAAGCGTGAGGCGAAAGAGAAATTTGTGACGAAATGATCTAGCGCAATAAAGTTTTTCGAAACGCGCTAAAACCAAAATCCCCAAATTCGCGTTAAGAAATTGTTCACTTGGTTGAAGTTACTTTCAAGAAATAAGTGAAATTTATGTCAGCATTAGCTGGATTTATGGAAGAAGAAAAGAAACTAACTACCCAGGAGAAAGCCCTTAAGATTAATTTGAGCCGAGAGATCTACGGATCGTTTGCCGAAGTCGGGGCAGGGCAAGAAACAGCAGCCAATTTTTTTAAGGTAGGTGGAGCCAGCGGAACCATAGCCAAGACCATGTCAGCCTACGACATGAAGTTTAGCGATGCCATTTATGGCCGATGCGAACGTTATGTAAGTGAAGACCGCTTGGTGAAAATGCTTGAGCACGAATATCAACTGTTGCCCGAGCGCTTGCCTCAACGAATTGATGAAACACGTTTTTTTGCATTTGCCGATACCGTTGAAATCCTGAATTACGAACGTACCAATCAGGGCAATGGCTGGATGGGTTTGCGCTTTCAAACTAGGCCTAGAGGTCCTTTCAATGATTGTGTGATTCACGTAAAAATGCACGATACCGATTCGCTGCAACAGCAAATGGCATTGGGTATTTTAGGGGTCAACTTGATTTATGGTGTCATGTTCATTCCGGATACCGGAG
>DPLR01000203.1 GCA_003541895.1 Cytophagales bacterium
CAGGTCGTAACGGCTTTACGGAAAGTCATGGCTTATTGCGAATCAGTACAAGACTATGTAACAAGGGATATTCTGCAAACCATGTTGAAGGACACCGAGGACGATCATACCCATTGGCTGGAAAAACAGCTGACCCTGATTGATCGTGTCGGGTTACAAAATTACTTACAATCGCAAATTTGAAACTCCCTTTCATTATCTATCCAAATCAGCATCGAACTTAAAACCAGAAGCTAGCACCATGCCTCAAGAAGAACTACGGATTTCCAGAAAACTAACGAACCAATTACTGCACTTGGCCCAACAATCGCCTGGATCGGAGATATGCGGATTCGTCGGAAGTAGAAACGGTTTGCCAATCAGCTGCTATCCCATTCAAAATATTGCAGAACATCCTGAGCAACGCTTTTTATTCGATCCAGCTCAACAAATTGCCGCAATGAAGAAAATGCGCGAAACAAATGAAGATCTGTTCGCCATTTATCACTCGCATCCGTCAACGCCAGCAGCCCCCTCAAACACGGATCTGGAACTTTCAGCATATCCCGAAATTTATTATCTGATCATCTCACTCAGCACCAAAGGTGTTTTGGAAATGCGGGCCTTTAAAATCAGCCAAAAAATCGCAACCGAAATTGCTATTTTGCTATGCGAAGACTAATTCCGCGTTGAAAATCATCCCACAGGAGAAATATGTTAGGTAAACTGCCCCATCAAGTGTGTTGAAAAATAAATCCTTGATCTCAGAGAAATCATGCTTTTTCAATTTTGAACGCTACTCCGGCCTCAATTGCCAAACTTTGCTTTTTTAAGATGGAAAGCCCGATTTGAGAAGGCGCTCAACCTATTTCTTAGTGTATTAGCAATTGCTTTAAATCGGTTTTCTCTCTCAACCGAATTATCTTCAAGAAGCTTTGGAAAGGAGTGCCTTCAATTTATCGTTTCATTAAAAGACCGGATCCTTTCCATCAGAATACTCCAACAGCCTTTTGGCCATCACAAAATTTTAGATTTTTTTCCTGATTGACAACAACCAGAACATTTAACCGCTTCAATTCCGATTTTCTCATTGTTCTCAACGCCTAAACATCGATTCTTTGACAATGTTAAGAAATATGAGCTAGAATTCTTAATGATAGATGGGGCGGAAAAGTCCAGCGTATGATTAGTGGAAGATGATTTTTGGCATAAAGTAGGATTGTTTTTGTATTTGCCCTGACAAGCCCCAGCCTTGGTTCCATGCCCTGCTCTAACCCGTATTTCGCAACCGCTGAAAAAAATATTATAAGGGGAATCCGATCGCATATTTGATGAATGTGTATTGCGCCAGGAATTTTCCCATTTCCGGGAAAAATTTAATTAAGGCTAGCTAGATCAGGAGTATTAAAAATGCGCAGGGCTATCATCGCAATTTCATGTATGTTAATTGGAGCATCAATACTGACTTTTATTTCAGCACTCTTGATCCCTATGTTGAAAGAATTGCCTCCAAGGGCCAAAAAGGACGAAACCGAGATCCAGTTATCCTCCAACTCCCAAAAACAAATTATTGAAAAAAACCCCATCCATACAACTCTAGCTTCGCCTGCAACCAGTGAATTGGAGCCATCCATAACACCGTCTCAGGCCGAAAATCAACAAAGCACGTCGAAAGATATTACCTCATCCGATCAGCCGCAGCCAACATCTGACGTCAAACCCACGCCTGCGCCGGAAGAAATCGCTCTTGATGAAAATATTGAAAAGCCCAGTGTTGAGCAATCCACCCCTGCTACGCCTGAAACGACACAACCAGACGTCGATGAACAAGCCACGGAACCAGCGCCACCGGTTATTGCAGCAGCAAAGCCTGCTCCTGCTATTGAAACTGTAACACTGCTGGTTCTTGGCGAAGGGTTGTTCCCAAGGGGAAAGGTCAATCCTAAAGAAAATATCCAAAATGCCATCGATAAAATTATTCCGCTTATCAAAGCGCGGCCGGGCGATAATGTTATCGTTGAGGGACATGCTGATAGAAAACAATCTGATGAAGGCGCTCGCTCCCAGTCATCGAAATGGAATAAAATCATTTCATTTCAGCGAGCACGGGAAATCGCTATGGTACTGGAAAAAAAGGGTATCCCGAGCGACAGAATCATAGTTAAGGGCTTGGGTGATTCGGTTCCGATAGCTTCAAACCTTACCGATGAGGGTCGGGAAAAGAATCGCCGTGTGGAAATCAAACTCTCAGGAACCAAGCAATAGTTCTCAAATTTATTTTGCTTTCAATTCACTTAGCGCCAAAAGCAGTGCAGTTTGGATTCGTTGCCGATCAGCTTAATTTTCCGCCCAAATCTGCTTGGATGGAGATATTGAATCAGCCAATCCGCAAAAGTCTGCGTCAAACAGCCATGACTCTTGTTACCGAATGTACCCGAGTATTTCGCCTCATTAATGTCCCGGCTTCCTGTTATTCTCTTTTTTATGAAATGAAAATGCACTCACCAGTGACTATGATTTAAGGCCAATCAAGAATTGTTTGCCCATACACATGACGATGCAGCCGCTGACTCGTTATTTTGTTTAAGGCGCGCAATATTTCGACAATGCGCTGGAGTTTATCCAGCTTATGAACAATCTGGAATAAGGTAGTATGTACACAAAACATTTTTCGTTAGAAAGCTTGCCGTTTGAAAACGTCCCTGATCCGGCCTATTTTTTCAACCAGGGCGAATACAGCCGGGTGCTCGGCCGCATGATCGACAGTTTATCGGCGGGAAGAGGTTTGATGGTGATGGCAGGGCCTATCGGCAC
>DPLR01000487.1 GCA_003541895.1 Cytophagales bacterium
TACCTATTTGAATAAAGTTCCTAAACCGGCGATGATTGGTAGTAGAAGCTTTCGACAATCATTTGATGATTTTGTTAATCTTTGTTGTGATCTAAATGACAGAAAAATAACCGGAAATGCAGCAAAGGATGCTGTCAAGAATTTCTTGGATTCTGTTGATGAAGAATCTCAGTTGGTTTATCCCAAAATTATTAAGAAAGATTTGAAAGCTGGAATAGCTGAAAAAACTTTGGCTAAGGCTTTTGGCGATGGGTTTGTTAATATATTTGAAGTTCAACTTGGCGAAGCTTATGATCCAGAAAGAAAGTACAAAATAACAAAAACCGAAGAAGTAAAAGCGTGGTTTGTCTCCACAAAATTAGATGGAATTCGTGGGTTTCAAGAAGATTACGATATCAACGAAAAGCTTAATAATTGCCCAGATATCGCTGAATATACTGACATCATTGAGGGTGTTATTAGAAAGCAATGGGCCGGAAATCCTTTAAGAACGAGAAATGGTAATAAGATCTTTGGGTTTGATCATATTTTGAATGAAATTATAGATCTTAAGACTCGATACGGAATAACATTTGTTGATGGTGAATTGTATGAAATGGGCATTCCGTTTCAGACAATCACTAGTTATGTGAATGCGGATAAAAATATCATTCCAGAACATAAAGAAAAAATTAAGTTTTATGTTTTTGCTATTGGCAGAAGAGTTTGGTGGAAAGATACCTACGAAATGGTCAATCGTATGAGAAATATTGATTGGAGTAGGTATAAATATTTAAAGATTCATCAGGATTATGAGCTTATTCCAAATGACCCAGATTTGATTTACTCCAAAATGATATCTGCTATTGATCAGGGTCTTGAAGGATTGATGTTGCGTCATCCAGTTCGTTGTTGGGTTCGTGGAAGATCTCATGATATTGTTAAAGTAAAACCTGTATATGAAGGTGATTTTGAAGTTGCTGGGTTTGAGCAGGGGAAACCAGACGGAGAAAATGCAAACACTCTCGGTGCTATGATTGTTATCGGGCAAGCAAAAATGTCAATTAAGGGAAAAACCAAAACGTTTCCAATTCGATCTGAAGTTGGGTCTGGATTTAAAAAGAAGAAGGAAAAAGAGACTGATGTAACTCGTGATGAAGTTTGGAATAATCGTCGGGATTGGCAAAGCTCAATAGTGGAAATACATTTTTCTGGCATTACTGATAAACCAGATAAAGACGGTTACTACGCTCTTCGGTTTGGTAGATTCTATCGTAGACGAGATGATAAAAGGCTATAATCATGAGAAAAATGACCAGAGAAGAAATCATGAAACTGAATACTGGTGATATGGTTTTGGTAAAACTAACCAAATTGTATTACCCAAATCCAGTAGTAGAATATGATGGATATGCAAAAATATATGTTCAAAGGTCGGATAAGTGTCCAACTCCGATTGTTTTTGCATTGCAAGATATTGATTGGGCAGAGTATAGTAGGGCAGATCTTTTTGATGAAGGATATGGATTGGTATTTGTAAACGAAGAATACCAAATGGAGGTTTTTATCGATGAAAATTGGGATCACTGAACGGGGAGATCCAGCGTTTGATAGGAGTTGGGTTCAGTGGGTTAGGGATGGAAAACCAGCAATTATCATTTCAAAACACCCACTTGTAATTTATGATGTTCTCAGAAAAATAGATGCTGTTAATGTTATAGTCCATTGTACGATAACTGGAATGGGCGGAACGGTACTTGAACCAAATGTTCCGCAGATTAAGGAAGCAATAGAAGGATATCACAAGCTAATCAAGAACTATGGAAGTTCGCGGGTGGTTCTTCGTATTGATCCAATTGTGCCGACAAAGAAAGGAGAAGCAATTGCATTAGATGTATTGAAAATGGGCAATATTTTGAGAGAAATGCGCAAACAAGATTATATGCGTGTTCGTATATCATTTTTGGATTTGTATCCACATGTTAAAGAACGATTATTGCAAGCTGGGTTGGGACTTCCAGATTATGATTTTCATGCTCCACTTGAAGTTAGAAATCGTATTTGGGAGAAAATGGGGAAACCAGAAGTTTGCGGAGAACCGGATTTACCATCTACTGGTTGTATTTCCAAAATCGATTTAGAGCTTCTTGGAATTAAAGAAGAAACGAGAGAAGGAAAACAGCGGCCAACTTGTGCTTGTGCTGGAAATAAATTTGAATTATTGAAATCTAAAAAACATTGCCCTAGTGGTTGTCTATATTGTTACTGGGTAGGTTGAATTGGAGGAAGTTATGGAGAGTAGAATTATCGTTGCGTTGAAAGTTATGTCGCCAGGAGAAGCGCTTAAATGGGCAAAATTGTTGAGTGGTAAGGTGTGGGGGTTTAAGTTAAATACGATGTTGTTTCAAGGAATGGAATTGATAAATGATCTTAAGGAGTTTGGACATGTGATGGCTGATGCTAAGGTGTTTGAAATTCCAGACGATATGGATAATTCAGTGAGATTTTTGTTGAATGCTGGTGCTGATTTTGTTACTGTGCATATGGCCGCTGATTGGCAACCACCGGCAGATTTAGCAGATAAAGTTGCTGGTGTGACCGTTTTGACTTCATTTGATGACGCTAAATGTGCTAGAGTTTTTGGTCATAACAAATCCATATTTCAAGTAGAAGATTTTGTATCTCGTGCCATCGATCTTAGATATAAAAAGATCGTTTGTTCCGCAGCCGATTTAAGAAATGAGTCTATTAACACCATGATAAAAAACGCCAAAATTGCTGCCATTTGTCCATCTATTCGTATGGAAGGGTCGGTTGTCAAAGGGGATGACCAAGTGCGAAAAGCTACTCCATGTGAAGCAGTTAAACTTGGCACAAGATTTTTGGTTGTTGGTAGACCAATTTTTCAAGCCAGTGATCCGATAGCTGTAGTGGATACAATTAACTACGAAGTTGATAAAGGGCTTTATGGTTGTAACTGTTCGAGAGAACCACACGGCAATTAAGGAGAATTTTGTGGAATTGACTGAGTTGGAAAAAGCAGAGCGATTTGCTATAAAGGCACATGAGAATCAAAAATACGGGCAATTTCCATATATAAAGCATCTGTATGATGTACAGAATGTGTTGATTAGATTTGGATATGGTAGTGACACAAATTACCTTGTTGCGGCATTATTGCATGATATTATCGAAGATACTGATTATGAATGGCATGACATCTCTTCTGAATACGGATATTTTGTTGCTAATCTAGTTGATTCTGTGTCTGGTTATGGAAAAAATAGAAGAGAGCGTTTGTTTAATGTTGCAAATAAATTGGTTAAATTCCCACAGGGAGTTCCGTTGAAATTAGCAGATCGTATAGCTAACATTGAACAATCGTTGCTTCGTAACAATGATAAGTTGTCAATGTATTTGAAAGAGCATTCTTCTTTTATGATTTTAGTTCCTAAGTTTGCTAACGATCATATGTTCGAACATTTGCAATATTTGCAACAGTTGGGTACTTTGGCTTTGGGTATAAGATCTCTTGATAAAATTATGAATCCACAAAGATCTAATAGGTGAACAAGTTATGGTAACACATTGTTTTGAAAGAAAATCACAACGCGCCCGTCGCCACTTTCTGGGTGTGGTATCGCGTCGGTTCCGGGCGCGAGCGCACCGGCATTACGGGCATCAGCCACTGGGTCGAGCACATGCTCTTCAAGGGCACGCAGAAGTTTCCTGGCCGCTCGGCCGATCAGATCATCTCGCGCGAAGGCGGCGTGTGGAACGGCGGCACGTGGCTCGATTTCACGTATTACTTCGAGACCTTGCCCGCTGAAAAGATCGAGCTGGGGTTGTCGCTGGAAGCCGATCGGATGGTGAA
>DPLR01000684.1 GCA_003541895.1 Cytophagales bacterium
CCAAAATGATAATTGGTCTCGATACACCAATTATCGTATTTTATTCCTGAAAAATCTTTGATGAGTTTCTGAACTTCTTCGTTCAAGAATTCTCCATTTTTCAAAACTGAAAAACCGATCGCCTTTTTTATTCCCTCTAGTCCGCAAACTATTCCGGCTAAAGTTCCTCCTGTTCCTACCGGTACACAGAGATAATCGAAATCAATCTCGGCCAATTTCTCTTTTGCAAAAGCTGCACTGCCCTTTACTGCCAGTTTATTTGTTCCGCCTTCTGGAATCAGGTAAAAATTTCCGAATTGATTTTTCAATTTATTTATGAACTCATCATCCGATTTGCCTCGGTATTCTTCACGTGATACGTACTGAAGTTTCATTCCGCAATCTTTGGCAAAAGCAAGTGTTTCATTAAGCGGCAAAACCTCCTCTCCTCGAATAACTCCAATGGATTTAAGACCTAGTTCTTTTGCTGCAGCGGCTGTCGCGTAAATATGATTTGAAAACGCTCCACCAAAAGTGAGCAACGTTTCATAACCAAGCTTTTGGGCCTCCTCCAAATTGTATTTCAGCTTCCACCATTTGTTACCGCTAACCAAGGAATGGTTTCTATCCTCTCGCTTCATAAAGAGTTTGAGTTTCTGTTTTACTAAAGCTTCGTCAAGAATTTCTTGAAGAGGCGTATTAATATATTTTAGCATTACTAATTTATTTAGTAGTATTGAGGGTGGATGATTCGTATTTCAAAGGTCGGGGTGCTCAACTAAAAACAAGCAACAAGTACCTCAAATCTGAATATGTAGAAATGCATGTTGAGGGACTAGATGAGCCTTTACTTGAAAATCCTTCCACACAAATTTTTTTCGAAAATCCGAAAAAGATCATTAACAAAATTGAAAGCCCCGATTTAGCGGGAATGTTTTCGTTGAATCCATACCAAGGCTGTGAACATGGCTGCATTTATTGCTACGCCAGAAACACTCATGAATATTATGGCTTTAGTGCCGGATTGGATTTTGAAAGTAAGATCATAGTCAAGAAAAACGCGCCTGAAATACTCGAGCAGCAATTGATGAGCAAAAATTGGAATGCGGCTCCAATCATGCTCAGCGGCAACACCGATTGCTATCAACCGCAAGAGAAAAAGCTGGAGATCACTAGAAAGATTTTACAAGTCTTTGGAAAGTACCGTCATCCAGTTAGTTTGATCACTAAGAACAGCTTGATTGAGCGAGACATCGATGTGCTTAGCGACTTAGCAAAAGATAACCTTGTTCATGTGATGATTTCAATTACGACCTTGAACGAGGAGCTAAGACGAAAAATGGAACCACGCACCGCAAGTTCTTTGAAACGACTAAAAACCGTTGAGGCATTGGCCAACGCAAATATTCCGGTTGGAATTATGAACGCCCCACTAATTCCTGGCTTAAATCACCACGAAATTCCAGAAGTTCTTAAAGCGGCTGCCGATCATGGAGCGCTTACCGCTGGCATGACCATCGTTCGACTAAATGGTTCTATTGGAAAAATTTTTGAAGATTGGCTTCAGAAAAATTTCCCCGATCGTTTTGAAAAAGTTTGGAATCAAATCTGTTCTATGCACGAAGGGAATGTAAACGATTCACAATTTGGAAGGCGCATGCGCGGAGATGGCAATGTTGCAGATGCAATCCACCAACTCTTTCGGGTATCAAAGAAAAAATATTTTAGCGGAAGAGAAATGCCCGCGTACGATCTTACAAAATTTAGAAAGGGCGGAACTTTGAGTTTATTTTGATCTTCATACCTCCTCACCCAAAATCTCTATATTTGTATTGTTGAAAAAATTATTGGCCATATCGTTAGTTCTTCTTTACATCAATTCAAATACAGAATTGCACGAAATACTTCGTTTGCCTGTGCTAATAGAACATTTCTCTGAGCACAAAAAGTTAGTTGGAGATATTTCGTTGTGGGAATTTCTAGTGATGCATTATAATACTAATGATTCGCATGATGCCGATGACTCTCGGTTACCTTTTAAAGACCCTGGACATTCTTTTACTGCTTCAACGCTTGCCATTCCTATTCCAAAAATTGTTTTGAACGAGACCGAATTAATCGTTAAAGTCTCTCACGTTTTTTGCTACGATAAAACATTTATCTCCTCTCACCTGAGCAAAATTTTTCAGCCTCCTAAAGCTTAATTCCTATCTCAGGTTTGAAAATTTCCTTTTTTTAATTTAATCATTTTTAAAATGCTTAACAGCATCATTTCCTTTTCAATAAGGAATAAAATAATTATTGGATTACTCACTGTCGGCTTGATTGTATGGGGAAGTTATTCACTAACGAAACTCCCCATCGATGCTGTACCTGACATTACGAATAATCAAGTTCAAATCTTAACCGTTTCTCCATCGCTTGCGGCAAACGAAATTGAACGACTGGTTACGTTTCCGGTGGAACAGACTATGGCAACCATTCCAAATATAACCGAGATGCGTTCCTTTTCACGATTTGGTTTGTCCGTAGTTACGATCGTTTTTACCGATGAGACAGATGTTTACTGGGCACGTCAACAAGTGAATGAAAGGTTACAAACTGCCAAGTCGCTGATCCCTGTAGGTTCGGGTAGTCCAGAGTTAGCGCCAATCTCAACAGGCCTTAGTGAAATTTATCAATACATCATTCGTCCAGCCAAGGGTTTTGAAAGCAAATTCGATGCAATGGAATTGCGTACCATTCAGGATTGGATTGTGCGTAGGCAGTTGCTCGGCACGCCAGGGGTTGCAGATGTAAGCAGCTGGGGTGGCAAACTCAAACAATATGAAATTGCTGTGAACACTGACAAACTTCGCAGTATGAATGTTGGCATTAATA
>DPLR01000404.1 GCA_003541895.1 Cytophagales bacterium
CCGCCTAAAATCATCCAGAGAATAAAAGTTAAAATGGAAATACCGATGACCACCGGCACAAACACCGCAGCAATTTTATCAACAGTTTTTTGAACGGGAGCTTTGCTGCCTTGCGCTTCTTGTACCATTTTGATGATCTGTGCAAGGATTGTTGCGCTTCCCACTTTTTCTGCGCGCAACTGTAAACTTCCTTTTTGATTGACGGTTCCGGCAAAAACTTTTGCGCCTTCCAACTTGGCAACAGCAACCGGCTCACCTGAAATCATGCTTTCATCTACGTACGATGATCCTTGAACAACAATACTATCCACCGGAATTTTTTCTCCAGGATGAATCTGAATCACATCGCCAACTTTCACTTCAGCTATGGCGATTTCCTTGATAGAACCATTGACGATTACATTCACCGTTTTGGGTTGAAGGCCGATTAATTTTTTGATGGCAGATGATGTTTTTGATTTTGCCTTTTCTTCGAGCAGTTTCCCAAGGAGAATGAACACAACGATCACAGCCGATGCCTCATAATACACATGCGCGTGGATGCCGCGCGCATGCCAGAACTCTGGAAAGAATGTATTGAAGGCACTGAACAAAAACGCAATGCCTGTGGAGAGAGCCACAAGTGTATCCATGTTGGCTTTGCCGTGCTTCGCTTGCTTCCATCCGTTGACGAAAAACATCCGTCCGAAATAAAAAACGACTGGTGCCGAAAGGGCCATCGAAGTGTAGTTGCCGTACGGCAGGTTCATCAGAAACATGCCGATCACCACCACGGGCACGGCCAGCACTGCAGACCACACGGTGTGGCTCTTCAGTTGTTGGTAATATTCTTGTTGCGCTTCTTCTTTTATTGCAGTGGGGTCTTCCACATTCACCACCAAGTCATAACCGATAGATCGCACCACCGTTTGTAATTCTGTTTCTGTGGTTGCCGTGGCATCGTATTTCACCAGGGCGGTTTGGTTGGCATAATTGACTGATGCCTCTTTCACTCCCTTCGCTGCCTTCAGCATCGACTCCACACTGACCGCGCATGAAGCGCACGTCATTTCGAGCACTGGAAAAGTTTGTTGTTTAATTGCGCTTGCCACCATTGCCAATTTTAAGATTCTATATCAGTACAATTATAATCTTAAAATTGTTCGTGATGTTGGGTTTTTAAAATGATTTTAGTCAAGTGCGTTTGTTATAGCTTTTGGGCAGGTTTATCTCACTGCTTTAAGTAGCGAAGCGCAATTGCTCCAGATTTGAAAGTCTTTGTTTCAACAAGTCTTAATGGTGATTTCTCTTGCAGCTTAATGCCTTCTAACAATCGTCTACCTTCCCCTCCAAATACAGGAAGAATAACAAAGCGATATTCATCCACGAGGCCAAGTTGTATCAGTTGCGAGGGAATATTAATGCCACCGGTCAGTATGCTTTTACCTTCTTCCTGTTTAAACTTTAGTATTTCTTCTTTAAGGTTAGTGCGCACTATTTCCGTGTTCTTCTCGTCTGACTTCTCAAGTGTTTTTGAAAAAACAACCATTTTCTTTACTGCGACAAACGCCTTTGCGAATTCGACATCTGATGCTGTCTGACCAGATGGGTTCTTGGCAATGTCGGGCCAATAAGGTACCATCAATTGATATGTCTTCCGACCGTAGACGAATGCATCAATATCTTGAACAAGACGGATGTAATAGTCAAACAGGTCATCAGGAGGTGGTCCTACCTGAGTATGATCGCAGCAGCCATCGATAGTAAAGTTGATGGCGTAGATTAGATTTCTCATGAATAGAATCGGTTAAAGAAATTTCAATTTACTGTATTTGGGGATTCTTCGCTCGCTCAGAATTAGCTTTTACTTTTTTTGTAGGCTAATGAAGAGCACAAGCGGACGCTTGCGCTAGCAGAGCTACCATTGAGAAGAGCTAGTCATTCTTCATTATTTCTTTTATTCTTTTTCTTATTCTGGTTTTCCAAGCTTCGTCAATATTCAGTGACAATTTCTTATTGAATGAGGCTATTGCCTCATCCTTTTTCCCCATGGTAAGCAAAATTATGCCTTCCAAATCGTAATTCACAAAATCAGGCGTTTCATTTTCGAATAAATCTGTGATTTTGTTTTCAGCCTGAATAGCTTTAAGTGCCAAAGGCAAACTTGCGGAATCAACTTTAGGGTTTCTGCGATATCCAAGCACTTCGGATGCAAAAAGTTCGTAGTTCGCCAAAAAGGTTCTATGAATTCGAGTCCATCCAAATCGAGTACCGTATTGTTTTAGGTATGAATCCATTTGTTCAATTCTCTTGTCCAACACTTTTTCTCCTTCCTTAGAAATCTCGTCTATCAGGTCAAAATCGCAAAGAGGTAGGAGTTGCCCCACGTTCATGGTTTCATGTTCGTAAGCTAACTCCAAACGAGTTGGCGCTTGTAAATTGAAATGAGAAAACCATAAACTTATAAGGAATCCTGCGATACAAAAACGAATTAATAGCATGTGAAAAAGCTTTCTCTTCCACATTACAATTGGGATAAAAATCAAAAAGGAAAATAGGGCCATATAAACCATGTCATCAGCACCAGGCCAATGCATTATTTTAAACAAAGTGCCAATACTTGCGTTGGCTATAACTCCGCCACATAGTATGCCCAACCATCTTACTTTAGTTAAATAATACCCCACGAAATACATCAAGAAGGCTATTGGTGCTAAACCCATCATGATCATTTCATTGGCACCCTCCCAATGAAACAACTTAAATGTCATTGCAAGCCCAAGAAGTAAAATCAGCACGGCCATTATGTTTTTGATCAATTTCCATCGGCTTTGTCGTGATGGATTTTGGCCACTTTCAATCTCACCAAATTGCTCATCGACATGAGCGGCCAAAATAAGCCATGTGAAAATATAAAGTGCAGTTAGTACATAACTCAACCCGATTAAGTTTAAGGTTGCTATCCGAACATGAAATCCAATTCGCAAAACGTAGGCTAAAATCTGAGGCAACAATGCAAGACCAAATAGCCAGTATCCCCTTTTTATAAACTGTATTCTGAAATTCAGAAACAATGCTTTGAATTTATTATTGATGGCCACACGGTTAAAATAAAAATAGGTAGCTATCACAAGCGCCAGAAAAACCCAAGCCAAAACTCCGGTAATGAATAAACTACTACTGATGAGAATAACAAGGAAAATAAATATACCGGCATTGCGGAAATATTCCATGTACTGCATCACCGGGTTTATTTCTTCAAGCACAAGAGTTTGCATCGTGTAGTTGCTCGTTTACTTTGCTGGTAAGTACCTCAAGTCGTTCTTTCAATTTACCGTCCGCTTAGTTTTCTTCTTGAAATGCTTCTTCCTTAGCGTTGTAGGCTTTGGCAAGGTTAATAGAGGTACGAACTCGATCTGCGATGTCGCTTAACTTAAGTCTTGAGGCAATCACAGCAAGAAAGAAAATTGAACAGATTAAACTCTCCAATGAAATCAAGCAAAACAAACTTACTTTGCTATTGAGCCCGGCAACACCAACTTCAAGTTGATTCCAGTCAAGATTAATAAACGCTTGCGATGTAGTGAAAATATAAGAAGCAAAATTCTCTAGGTCTTTGAACGATACAAGATCGGTGGCCATAATTTGTAAGAACCCGCTAAATGTTAACGCACCAAACAAGGCGCTCTCTAATACGTAAGCTTCAAGCCGACTGGTAGACGAATTGAGTTTTGTTTCGAGCCAAACAATGTATTCATCGTTCTCATCCACATTCAGAAGGGCGGTATTTAATTTTTTTTCTTCTAGCTGTTTTACCAAGTCGTTCTCTTGGATTCTTCCCACCCTAAAAAATCTCAGGTAAATGAAATAATAAATACAAAGGGCGAAGACTGCCAGTAAATGCAATTGATCTGGAACTAGGTAGCTTATAAATACTCCGGTCGCTAAAAAAACAGCGAGCATGGTATATTGACCAGTTGAAAAATGATATTTCAATTTTAAAATCTCGGGTCTCGCCATACGTGTCAAGCAATTGTTTGTTTTTCCTCCTGTGGCTGCGGCCTACCGAATACGTAAGCAGTAAAATTAAAATTGGGATGAGAAAGAAATTGAAGCCAATCAACCGAAACTTTTCAAATCCATAATAACTGAAAGCCAGAAGTATTGCCCATCGCATCGAATAATCCAAAACCAACGGCCAAATACTGGCGGGTATCCTTATTAATGTTCTGTTCTGAAATTGATGGATTTCGTTTTGAACCCGTTTTTTTTCTTCGGCAATCGAGGACTCTTCGTTTTCTAAATCACAAAGTGAAATGAGGTTTTTCAAAAGTTGAGCAATCCTTCGAGATATAATCCGGTCATCAATTTTTTCTGCTTGGGCTTGCAATAACTGAAGGGAAGAAACAGACCAAATACGATCTTGTATTGAAAAAGTCATTGCCACTTTTTTTATTTCATCGTTATTCTTGTAGGCTTGAGAAGCTTTTTTTGTTTTCGATGTGCTGAATCTGGCTGACGGAAAGAGTCTTTGAAAAATGAAAAGTTAGATACTGACTATAGTACCATTTCAATTCATTTGATAAACCCTCAATGTTGTAAGCTATTCGAGTTACAAACTCAAAGAGTAAAATATCGGAGTGGTTCATTAGGTTACATTAGAGGTAATACGAATATACGCTTTCGATGATCCTTCTTTATGAATTTGTTCAGTTTTTGATTTTGGGTAGTTTCTCGAATGGGTCAAATGCCATTCAGAGCTTTCCATATCTCACTTTCAGCCGTGAGTTTGCCTTGACGGTAAATGAAAATTTTGCCAACGTCAGAATTGATGACAAGGCTATCGTTCGATTGATATTTGCCAATGTCTCTTGCATGAAATGCCAGTGCGCTATCTTCTTCTAAAATAAACCGCAGTGAGCCGTTGAATTTTAATTTTTGACCCGCCCGGTCTTCTGTTGATAAATCGAGGCTATCATTGCTGGGGTGAAAATAAACATAGCCATTGTTGCCGGGCCAAAACGTTTTTATGGAGTCAACGGTAGCTGAGAAATGGAGATCTAACAACGTTACATAGCGCTCTCGTTCATTCAATGCATTTCCGACTCGGTTATAGATGGAATGACCAACTAAAAACAAAAATGCGAGAATTACCGAAGTGATAATGAGTCTTTTTTTCATCAAGCTATTTTACGAAAAAATCAGACCGCCACGAGCCAGGGGTTGGCTTTTATTTTTTGAAAGGCTAATGAAGATCACAAGCGAGAGGCTTGCGCTAGTTGGGGGTTGGTTTATTCTGTTGAAAGTCTTCGCTCGTTGTGAAATATTCTATGGTCAAAACGAGTAGCATAAAGCAAAAGAACGTAACCTTTTGCATCACGGCCAGCAATCCCCAGTCGCCAGCGCCAAACAAATACAAAGTGAAGTAGAATATGAGCAAGCTCACTATACAAAAAAGCTTTAACCCATGAAGCTTCGTCTTTAAGACAAAGACGGTAATGTAAAACAACCCAAGCATGGTAAGTGAGCTTGATATGGTGACCATGAGGTCGTGCAAGGGTGTAGCAATTGGAAATGTAAACAGCATGTTGACAAAGCCAACGGATTTTAAGACCAACTTTGCATGCTTGTGGGGAATTTTTT
>DPLR01000015.1:0-2418 GCA_003541895.1 Cytophagales bacterium
TCGGCGCGCTTGTTCTGGTATTTCAAATAATAGGCATGCTCCCAAACATCAAGCCCGAGAATAGGAGTTCCTTTCGCTTCGGCAACATCCATCAACGGATTATCTTGGTTAGGAGTTGATGTAATTGCCAACTTGCCTGAAGCATCTTTAATCAACCATGCCCAGCCTGAGCCAAACCTACCAGTGGCAGCAGCTGCAAATTTTGTTTTGAACTCATCGAAACTTCCGAAAGCCGAATTGATGGCATCGGCAAGAGCCCCGCTTGGAGCACCACCCGCGTTGGGTGCCATCAGTGTCCAGAACAAACTGTGGTTGTAATGCCCACCACCATTGTTGCGAACGGCTACCGGATATTTTGAAATTGACTTACAGATTTCTTCAATACTCAAATTCTCCTCGGGTTTGCCAGCAACTGCGTTATTTAAATTAGTAACATAAGCTTGGTGATGTTTGCCGTGGTGAATTTCCAGGGTGCGTGCATCGATGTGTGGCTCCAACGCATTGAATGCATAAGGGAGCGCAGGAAGTGTAAAGGCCATATTGAATTATATTTATGTTGATTAAAATTTTACTTGTCAAATATAACAGCCAAAGGGAATTAATAATTCAGTTGGGACAATCTGAATTATTAATTTTTCCATTACTCTTTCCAAAATGGAATGATAACAGGAATATTATCACCAATATATTCGATGCTTAATTGATGGTATCCGTTTTTTAGGTCTCTTATGTCAACTACTGTCTGTATCGATTGCTGCATGTTTGGTTGATCATAGTGAACCCATTTCAAATCAGTAAAGGTGGAATCATCAATTTTGATTTTAATTAGTTCTGACTGATATTTTTTTGGCAACAAGGCTGACTTTTGCAGCATTTGTAATGAAGGATTTCGAGGCACTCTTATCTTCAAGAAGTTATCAGTAATCACATCAGATTGGATTGCTGGCCTAGTGTTCCAAAAATCGGTACGTCTGGTGTCTAAATACGCACCTGTACCAGTTCTAATTAGGGATAACTCTCCTTGGTGTTGGTAAAAGCCTTCCCACCCAAAGTCACTTTCCGATAGAATGAAATAAATAAAGCCACCAACAATAATTAAAACTGTAACTAGACGAAAAGTGAACCTATTCGAAATGTTTGTAAAAATAACGTGAAGACTTGGCCTCCAAATAAAACCAAGACTTAGCTTGTCCCAAAACCAATAGACAGGGCGAAAAATTCTCTTCACATATTTAACTCTTGACAACACATTGAAAAAAATAAGATCGACAAGAAATAAAATAAAAGTGGTGGACAAGAATAGAATGACAAACTTCATCAGTTGGTTTTTCTCGCCTTGCATTGAGCTTAAGAAAAGCAACCCAAAATATGGTATCGCCAATCCAAAAAACATAGCCGTTGATGAAACAGCCCATGAGAACAAGCCGCTACAAAACTCATTTAGTTTCTTCGTTCGTTTGCTCAGAGAAGCAAGATCACTAGGGAACAAATCCTCCAATACAAAAACAGAAAACCAAAATCCACGTAATATTAAATGCAATCCAAAACCGAGGGTTAATATGCCTAATGCAGTCAAACATGGTATTGCCACCATGCTTAGTTCATTGTCGTAAAATGTAGTTACGATCCTGACAATCTCAACAGTCTTACTCTTTAACTGAACAATTGAGAATATGGCTCCTCCAGAAATTAAAATTTCGGTTTCCCAAGATTTTAGTTTTTTGGACTTTGGTATTTCTTCTTGTTCCATGTAGAGCAAGTTAAAAATGAAATTTAGACTTTCCTTATTAGCTCACCCAACGTTTTAATCGCTTCCTCTACTCTATCATTCCAGGGCAATCCACATGTCAGTCGAATATAATTTTGAAACTGGCCTTGCGTTGAGAAAATATGACCGGGCGCTATACCGATGTTATGTTTGAGTGCGCGCTTGTGAAGTTTATACGCATCCACTTTTTTGTTCATCTCCACCCACAAGGCAAATCCTCCTTGCGGTCGTGTGATGCGCGTGTCTTCCGGAAAATATTCGGTCACCGCCTGAATGTAGCGCAAACTTTGTGTGTGCAGTGCTTTACGCAAATGACGTAAGTGCAATTCGTACCTACCGTTTTGCAAGAAGTGTGCTATAGCAGCTTGTGCCAATGTGTTGGTTGAAACATTGTTCATCCGCTTCATGCGAATCAGTTTCTCCTTGAATTTTCCAGGGGCAACCCAGCCAATGCGATAGCCCGGTGCCAATGACTTCGAAAATGATCCGCATTGCAACACCATCCCTTTCTTATCAAATGCTTTACACGTGGTCGGTCGCTTCTTGCCAAAAAAAAGTTCGCCATATATATCATCTTCAATTAAAGGGATATCTTTTTTAAACAGCATCTCCACCAATCGCTTTTTATTTTCATCGGGCATGCAAGAACC
>DPLR01000015.1:2746-5001 GCA_003541895.1 Cytophagales bacterium
TCGAGATAATCAAGGTCTATTCCAGTCTCAGGATTCGTTGGCACTTCCACCACTTTCAATCCACGGTTTTCCATCGCCCTGAAAATTCCGAAATAGGTAGGGCTCTCAATGGCAACGGCATCTCCGGGTTGTGTGGTTGCCATCAAGCAAAGATTGAGTGCTTCCATGCAGCCCGCGGTAACCACTACATCTTCATCGCTGAGCGTGGCGCCTCCATTAAAAGAAAGTCGTGCTATTTGTTTCCGCAATTCAGGATTTCCTTGCACATGTTCGTACTGCAAGCAACTGTCTTTCGAATTGCGGATAGCTTGCATCACCGATTTATTCAATTTGGCCGAAGGCAAAAGTGAATGATCGGGTGCTCCCAACGAAAACTGAATCAATTTATCGGAGCGCAAATCATTGTAGACGCTCGAAATCATATCATCTAATGTTACAGGCAACGCTTCATCCGAAGGCTCGCATATTTTTGGAAGTGAGAGACCGTTGCGTGGAGAAAATTTTACATAGTAACCCGACTGAGGTCTGGCTTCAATCAGGCCCTTCGCTTCAAGGTGATAATACGCTTGAAATGCCGTGCTCAAACTAATGTCTTGTTCCTTACTCAGTGCGCGCACCGATAAAAGTTTGTCGCCTACTTTCATGGCTCCATTTTCAATAAGCCGTCCGATTCGATCAGCCACGGTAGTGTACTTGTGATCTCGTGGAATAAATTTTCTCGATTTCTTTTTGGCTAACGTAAGCATAGTTCAATTATTAGTTCAACTGATATGTCAAAAGCAAAAGTAACTGATCTGGTCAAAATTAAAAAAAATGAAACTGTTATTATTTACGTGCGTTTGAGAACTTTGTTGTCAGTTAGTAAGCAAGAAGCAGGTTGAAAAGAAACATGGAAATGAAATCCTTTGGGGAAGAATTTAAAATGAAAGTCATTCTATCATTTTTCCTTTTGTTGGCGCTTTGTAAAATAAATGCATTTGGCAATGGAGATAGCACGCGCGTTGAGAAAAAACCAGCAAAATCAAAAAGCACTTTAAACGTGCGGCTGCACAACATGGGACAGTTTATGTTTTCGGGAAGAATTATCAGCCCAAACCCTGCGCTCGATTTTTTCTATCAGTACGATCGCAAAAAATGGGGAGCCGTTTTTTTCAAAGCATTCGATCTGTACGATCACAACACATCCAACAATTTTGGGTTAGCCATGCTGCGCAAAAATTTTAGCATTGGAAAAAGATTGACGATCACTCCGCAAGCCGGATTTATTTTTGAACAATCGCACTCCTTTGCCGATAAAGGAACAGACGTTTCCGCATTTATCATTAACACCTACAAAGTCTCGAATAATTTTTCGATTGAATACACTGCAGTGTTCTTTAATCTTGTTTTGGCGACCGATGAACGTGATTGGGTGAACCGCCTGCGATTGCTCTATTCAAAAAATCACTGGGATGTAACACTGAGTGCATGGCACAACAATAAATTGATCGATCACGATAACTCGCAATACTTTTCCTCGGGCTTCAATGTGTTTTATAGTCGCGTAAAAATTTCCGATCATCTTTTAATGAGTGCCGGGGTTACAGGTTTGATGATGGCCGGTACGAATTCACCCAACGAATACCCGAAGAAAAACGGTGTATTCTTTACCGTTGCTGGTTTCTTTCATTAAGAAATTTTATTGCACCAGCAATTTAATTTGCTGACGAATATCTTTCGATGAACTGCCGATCAACAAATTGAAAATGCCTGGCTCAACGAGCCGATTCAAGTCTTTGTCGAACATACTCAGCATATCGGGCGTTACACTAAAAATGATCGTCTTTTTTTCGTGAGGCTTTAAATGAATTCTAGTAAATGCTTTTAATTCAATGATTGGCCGTGCAATGGAAGCGAGTTCATCTTGAATATAAAGTTGAACTACTTCAGCGCCTGCCTTGTCGCCAATATTCTCAATAACAACAGAAAGTTTTACTGATTCATTTGAAGCGATGGTTGATTTCTCTAATTGAATGTTGGTGTATTCAAACTGCGTGTAACTCAATCCAAACCCAAAAGGAAACAAAGGTTCACCACTTAAATTATTGTAATCATCACCACGGACTGTTGGTTTATGATTATACACCAAAGGAAGTTGAGCTTCACTTACCGGAAAAGTAATTGGCAACCTTCCGGAAGGATTTTCATCGCCAAACAAAATTGAAGCCACTGCATTGCCACCTTCCTCCCCGGGATACCACACATCCAAAATTCCA
>DPLR01000403.1 GCA_003541895.1 Cytophagales bacterium
GATGAAGCCGAAAAACAAGCTGAAGCGGGAGCTGTGTTAATTCAAAAACTGAAATACATGCCTGTGCTACCCGAAACCATGATCACCCTCGGTCAAATCAAATTTTTGAAACATAATTTGAGTAAAGCAGAATACTATTTTTCTGCTGCCTTGAAAATCGCGGTTGATATAAAAGATCTACAAGGCCAGATGGATGCCTATAATCATTTATGGAAACTTGCTGACGCTGAAAACAACAAAGCAGAAGCTATTCAGTTCATGAATCAATATTTGATTCGCAAAGACTCCATTAAAGATCTTGATCTCACTAGACAAGTGGAGCGATTAAATTTTCAACTAGAGATTGAAAAGAAAGAAAAAGAAAACGAATTGCTTCGCATGAATGAAGCGCATCAAAAACAAATCATTGCAAGCCAGCAAATTCAAAAAATTGCATTGGTAGTAATTTTGTTTTGTGCAATCTCAATGGCCGTTGCCCTTTGGTATTATAGTCGCAAGCGAAGAAGGACAAACCTAAAGCTTGAAGCTCAGAATCAATTTATTGATTTGCAGCGTAAACAGATTGAAAAAAGAAATATTGATTTATCAACTCAAAACCAAAAGTTGGCTGATCTCAACCATGAGAAAGACATGCTGATGAATATTGTGGCGCATGATCTAAAGTCGCCATTAGCAAGAATCAATGGCTTGGTTAATCTGCTCACCACAGAGGAGAATCTTTCTGCATCACAAAAGGAATACATCAGATTGTTAAAAGAAGTGACACAATCAAACATTGATTTGATTGTTGACCTACTCGATGTAAATGCACTTCAGTCTGAAAGTGAAATACCTCACGCAGTTGCTATTGACATCGGGAATTTATTAGAAGAACGAGTAGCCTCATTTCAGCACGCCAGTATCAGCAAAAAAATAGAATTACAACTTGAGCACAATATTGATTCTAAAATTACAAGCAACCAAGGCTACTTGTCGCGTATTATAGACAACCTTATCTCAAACGCCATCAAGTTTTCAAAAGCAGGCTCAAGTGTAGAAGTAAAGGCTAGCCTACATCAAAATGTTCTTTCATTCTCCATTAAAGATGATGGCCCTGGTTTTTCAGATGCTGATAAAAAATCACTTTACCAGCGGTTCAAAAAACTGAGCGCCAGACCAACCGCAGGAGAAAGTTCTAACGGCTTGGGTTTAGCTATTGTTAAAACGTTGGTTGATCGTCTGCATGGTGAAATTAACCTAGACAGCGAACCAGGCAAAGGCAGCGAATTCACAATTCGTATTCCTGTAAAAGTGGTTGAAAATATTTCAGCGCAGTCTATTTAGGCAATTGCATTTCCTAAGTAATCGTTTAGTTTTTTAATGCTCTTGGCTGCAACTATAACTTGCTTTATAAATTTCGGATCTTTCACTTGTGCATCAGTAAACATCTTTGCAACCGTGAAACTTTTGTTTTTTAATAATTCAATCTGCGGATGATCTTTTGGGTAACCCTTTGGTGCGGTCTTCAACCGGTCCCAATCTGAAAGTCCATCAAAGTGTTTTTTGAATTCTTTGTCGTTCAAAATTTTTAAGAACGCTTTTGGGTTGTAGTCGATCTCCTGCCTGATCTTCGCAAGGTTTTCTGGGTTGGGCATATAGATGCCGCCCGCAATCATACTTTTGTCACCCGGTTCGAGATGAATGTAATAGCCTGGCTCCTGTTCCATTTTGCCATGCGGTGAAAAGCCCGCACCCATATTTACTTTGTAGGGACGTTTGTCTTTGCTGAAACGAACATCGCGATAGATACGAAAAGCAATTTTACGTGGATTGAGAGACGTAAGGCTTTCATCAAATTTCAAAATTTCCTTGTGAATATCAACTAAGAAATCTTCGAACGAAGCTTTCGCTTCGAGATACACAGGTTTATTTTTTTCAAACCACTCGCGGTTATTGTTCTTGGATATATCTCTTAGAAATTTGAGGATGAGATTAGCGTTCATAGCTTTTGAAAAATTATTGTAGCATTGTTACAAAAAATCAGTGATTGTTTCAAGTCCAATTCCCCGAGAGGCCTTTACTAAAATTATTGAATCCGTAATTGGATTTCCTTTCAGCTCATCCACGAGCAACTGCTTCGACTCAAAATGTTTAGCTAATGGAATTTCATCAAGGGCATTTTTAAAAAATTTGCCCACCAAATAAACTTGATTGATTTCCTTTTCGAGTAGCAGTTTGCCGATGGTACGGTGTTCTTCTTCTGGGTTCTCTAATTCAAACATGTCACCCAAAATCACAACTTTGTTATTGGTTTTCATGATTGATAAATTTTCAATAGCCACAGCCATCGAACTTGGGTTGGCATTATAGGCGTCAAGGATGATCGTGTTTGTTCCTTTTCGCAATACTTGCGAGCGCATGTTGGCAGGAGTGTAGTTCGCTATGGCTTTATTCGCTTTAGGCGCATCTACTCCAAAAAATTTTCCGATGCAAAGAGCGCTTGCTATGTTTTCAAAATTGTATGCACCCACTAATTGGGTTTGGACAACCTCGCCATTCTCAGCCTTGAATTTTAAAAACGGATCGGCCGAAATCAACTCGGCAAAATAGTAATCACCTTTAGCGGGATAGAACAAAGGCGATTTGAATCGCTTCGCCATGTTTGCCAAAATTGGATTTTGCGAATTGATAAACACCTGACCATTATTTGAAATCAAATGTTGATAGAGTTCTGACTTTGCTCGAATAATATTTTCAAAGCCACCAAACATGCCCGTATGCGCTTTTCCAATGTTAGTAATAAAACCATGCGTTGGATTTGCAATGGTTGAAAGGTCTGCAATCTCTCCCACGTGATTTGCTCCCATTTCAATCACGGCAATTTCAAATGAAGAATTAATGGACAAAATTGAAAGCGGAACACCAATATGATTATTGAGATTCCCCTTCGTGGCAAAAATTTTGAATTTCGTTTCGAGCACTGCTTTCAACAATTCCTTGCTCGTAGTTTTTCCGTTGGAGCCAGTTAAACCGATAACCGGAATCTTCAACTGACTCCGATGGTAACGTGCAAGTTGTTGTAATGTCTGCAGTACATCTTCTACCAAAAAGCAGTTTTCATTTTTAGCAAAAGATGCTTCATCTACAACTGCATAGGCTGCCCCTTTTTGCAATGCCTCTTCAGCAAACGCATTGGCATTGAATGTAGGGCCTTTCAACGCAAAGAAAATTGAGCCTTTTATAATTTGCCGTGTGTCTGTGCACACCGCACCGCACTCTAAAAATTTTTGATAGAGCTTTTGAATCTCACTCATGAAAATACTTGACCTATTTTTTATCCTCCGTTACTTGAAATCCACCTTTGCTAATCGACATCAGCTCTTGCATTGTACGTTTCATGCTGTCAGAAGAACCATCAAGGAAAATGGTATTGCCTTGGCCATGTTCAGCAAAATGACGGATTGCTTCTGTCCACATTGAAAATAAAATGAAAGAAGCATCCAAGTTAGCGCCTTGCATTTCTTTGGCCGCCTGCGACATCCCTTTAGCAACCTCTTCGCGAAAGAGCGCAACACCTTGACCGCGTAATTGGGAAGCAATACGTTCGGCTTCGGCTGCAATTTTTATTGCGTTACCTTCTGCTTCGGCAGATTTTGTTTTTGTGATCAGCAAGGCTTGACCTTCATTTTCGGCAGCGGCTCTTAAATTATTTGATGCCACTACCTTCGCCATCGACTTCATGATTGTATCATCAAATGCAATGTCATTTAATTGGAGGTCGATCAAATGATAACCCCAACCTTCCAATGTATGATCGAGTTGTTGTTTTACTTCTTGCACAATTTCGGTGCGAAGGGAAAGGATTTCAGATTGCTTTTTAGTAGCCACAAAACTTCGAATCGATCCTTCGATGGTTCTTGTCAACGCAACCATCAAACTTTGATGATCTAAAAATTTAAAGGCTACGTTCTTAATGGTTTCTTCTTCCTGATTAAGAACGGCAAAAAGCAACATGGCTTTGAAATTGACATTGGCCTGATCTTGCGTTGTTGCCTGAAACTCCAATTCTACCGAGCGGTTTTGAATGGAAACACGCGAGTGAATTTTTTCGATGAAAGGAGTTTTTACATTTAATCCAGGCCGAAGAATACGCTTGTATTTTCCAAAGACAGTAACCACTGCAATGTTGCCTTGCTTAACGGTAACGAACATAGTGAACAAAGCCACGATGCCCGCAAAAAAAACGATGACTAAAAGTGCGTCCATAAATTTATTGGGTTTGGGTGAGACTTAAAGGTATTAAGATTTCAATTTATTTTTTCAGTGAGCCAATCGGTAGCAAATTTTTTCAATTCGGGGAAGAAAGAAAAAAAATCACCTTCAAAATCAGTATAATTTTTTTGCAGTTCTTCTGAAGCCTCTTCCATTTTCGAATCGAACTTGGCACGGTGCGCCATGCCACTTAGTGCGCGATGAATGCCTTCTATTTTTGAATAATTTACTAGCCAATTTCCCCTGATCATGTGCGTCATCATGTATTTTACTTCAGAAGGCAAAATAGAATCATGCTGCTGAATAAGCGAGTAACTGTCTTCTGCAAAGTCGGGAAGGATTTGTTCGGAGAAGCGATCCCAGTTGCGCGCCAGAAAATGATCGAAATAAATATCGGTGATCACGCCCGAATAATGTTTGTACTTAGCACGCAGGCGGTCTTTGCTTTGTTTAACAATGGGATGGTGATCCGTAAACCAATCGATTTCGCGATGGAGCAAAACGCCTTTGGCAATCTCGCTTCCTAATTGTTCTTCAATATTTTTTCCTTTCACAAAATCGCCAATAAAATTCCCCACTTTGATAGGTGGATTATCGCCTGACAGATAAAGGTGGGCAAGGAAATTCATTCCACTAATTTCAGATTAGAGATTTCAAATTACATATTTTGAAGAATCTTTCTTCAGTTTCCCATCCGAAATCTTTAATTTGAATTGATAACCCGATAGCCATGAAAATTATTTTTTTTGTTCTTGCATTATTGTCAACTACTTTTTGTTTCGCACAGCGAACATTAATCCATTGTGGCTCGCTCATTGATGGAAAAAATAAAGAGCAACTTCAACAAGTGACGATAGTTGTTGAAGGGAATAAAATCACTTCCGTTGAAAAAGGATTTACTAAACCATTAAAGGACGATAAGTTGATCGATCTCAGTAAAAAAACAGTGATGCCCGGGCTGATCGACATGCATGTGCATCTGGAAGAGGAAACGAGCAAAGATCGCTTGCTAAGTCGCTTCACAAAAAATGAGGCAGACATTGCATTTCAATCTACAGTTTATGCGAAGCGAACTTTATTGGCGGGCTTCACCACGGTGCGCGATTGTGGTGGTACAGGGGTAAACATTGCTCTTCGCAATGCCATCAACCAAGGACTTGTGGTTGGTCCGCGAATGTTTGTTGCCGGAAAATCAATTGCCTCTACCGGTGGCCATGCTGACCCTACCAATGGAAACCGAAAAGATTTGATGGGAGATCCTGGACCGAAAGAAGGCGTGATCAACAGTGCTGAAGATGCGCGCAAAGCCGTGCGCCAACGCTACAAAGACGGAGCTGATTTTATTAAGATCACCGCCACGGGTGGCGTGTTGAGCATTGCCAAAGATGGAAGTGGTCCGCAGTTTACTCAAGAAGAGGTAAACGTCATTGTTGAAACTGCAAAAGATTATGGAATGATCACCGCAGCTCATGCCCATGGGCCCGAGGGAATGAAACGGGCGGTGCTTGCGGGCATCACTACCATTGAACATGGAACACTTATGACCGAAGAAGTAATGGACTTGATGATACAAAAAGGAACCTATCACGTGCCCACTATCATTGCTGGTAAGACGGTGGCTGAACTCGCTAAAATTCCAGATTACTATCACAAACTTGTAGTACCAAAAGCATTGGAAGTAGGACCCAAGTTGCAAGAGACATTTGGCAAAGCCTACAAGCTCGGAGTGAAGATTGCGTTCGGAACGGACGCTGGAGTTTTTCCGCACGGAGAAAACGCCAAAGAATTTGGTTACATGGTTGAAGCAGGCATGCCTGCGATGGAAGCTTTACTTAGCGCCATGCAAGTGAATGCCAACATCCTTGGCATGGGCGACAAAATAGGCTCGCTCGAAAAAGGAAAAATGGCCGACATTGTTGCTGTTGATGAAGACCCAACAAAAAATATTGCAACGATGACCAAAGTTACTTTCGTGATGAAGGATGGAGTGGTTTATAAAAATGAGTGATCATGAAAAGAGTCAAGGTGATCGTCATTATACTGGTTGGAGTTATTTTGCTTTACTACGGCTATCTTAAAATAAAATTATTCATTCAAACAGATTCATGCCTTGACCATGGATGCTCTTGGAACTACGAAAAAGAAAAGTGTGATTGCTCCAATTAATTTGGCTCACGATCCTCTTCCATCAAACCTACTCACCTGTTCAACACCTTCTACTTTTTCAAGTTTGCTGATGAGTGTTTCGAGATGGCGTGTGTCATTTACGTAAAGCATAATTTCCCCGCTGAAAATTCCGGGTTCTGTCTTGAAGGATATCGAACTCATGTTCACTTTCAGTTCTTCTGAGATCACTTTGCTAACGTCATTGATGAGCCCCACACGATCGGTGCCCACCACACGCAGTCCGGTGAGGAATGAAACTTCATGTTGACTTGTCCACTTGGCTTTGATAACCCGATTGCCATGGTTCGCTAAAAGCTCAGGTGCGTTGGGGCAATTCGCGCGGTGAATTTTTATTCCTTCGCTCACAGTAACAAACCCAAAAACTTCATCTCCTGGAATGGGTGTACAACACTTGGCAAGCTTGTACTCCACCACATCCATGTCTTCACCAATGAGCAAAGTATCTTCGTGCCGTTTCGATTTAATCTCCTGTTCAATAGCTTTTACTTCCTGCTCATCGGTCTGTATTTTTTTCGGTGCCGTTGGCTTATAATCTTGAAAACGCTTGAGGTCGTTTACACCGATAATTCCTTTTCCAATTTTAAAAAGAAGTTCAAGTTGCGAGCTTACTTTGAAGAAATCGCGAAGTTGTTCATTCACCTTTTGGCTTGGCTCAATTTTCATGGAGCGCAGCTTGCGATTCAAAATTTCCTTTCCTTCCTCGGCTACTTTTCGTCTGTCTTCTTTTAATAAATCTTTGATCTTCGATTTTGCTTTTGAACTCATTACAAACCGAAGCCAGTCTTCATTCGGTTTTTGCTTTGACGAAGTCAGTATTTCAATTTGGTCTCCGTTTTTCAACACGTGGTTGATTGGCACAAGCTTCTGATTCACTTTGGCGCCAATACATTTCGCACCAATGTCGGTATGGATTTCAAATGCAAAATCGAGCGCAGTTGCACCTTTGGCAATTGTTTTAAGTTCACCTTTAGGCGTAAAAACAAAAACCTCTTCATTAAACAAATTCCCACGGAAATCATCGACAAACTCAAGCGCACTAAGATCTTGTTTCTCCAAGGTTTCTCGCACGCGCACCAACCACTTCTCAAGGTTTGATTCATACTTGGCCGTGTTGTCTTTGTATTTCCAATGAGCAGCATAACCTTTCTCAGCTATTTCGTCCATTCGCTTCGTGCGGATTTGTAGCTCCAC
>DPLR01000698.1:0-1673 GCA_003541895.1 Cytophagales bacterium
TTTTTCACGGGCAGCGCACCACCACTCAAGCCCGTGCCTGCTCCGCGAGGTGTGGTCGGGATTTTATATTTGTTGCAAACTTTCAAAAGCTCGCTCACTTCCTGCGTGGTTCCCGGCTTCACTACCACATCGGGTGTAAATTGGTAATCCTCTGTTTTGTCGTGACCATATTCATTTCGCGATGACTCGTCAACAATCACATTAGCATCGCCAACAATCTGCTGAAAGGATTGGATCACCTCTTCGCTCAATTGATTTTTAACTGCTACTTCCATTTCTTTTCGTGTGTAATTCCGTAAATTTGTTTCCCGATGAGTCACATCGGAAGCCATAAAATTAATCAATTAAATTTCTTTTGGTTCTTCCTTTTTATTGGCTTCATTTCAATCGGTTGTTCTGGCACACGAAAGGCCCGAGTTCACGAAAAACAGATTTCAGAATTGATCAATACAGCCCGAGGTTACACGGGTACTCCGTATCTGTGGGGCGGCACCACGCGCTCGGGCATTGACTGCTCGGGCTTGACTTGCCGAGCGTACCAATCAATCGACATCACGCTGCCACGAACCGCAGACGCGCAAGCTTTACAAGGTGAAAAAGTAAAGAAAGAAGAATTGAAACCGGGCGACTTGCTTTTCTTTGCCACCGGAAAAAAGAAAAAAGTGATTACGCACGTGGGCATTGTTACCGAAGTGAAAAGTAAAGACAATGTGAAGTTCATTCACGCTTCCACTTCACTGGGCGTGATGGAAGCTAATTTGTACACGGAATATTTTATCAAACGCTTTCGCGGAGCGAGGAGAATTGTGAAATGATTAATTAATTGGCAAGTTTCACTTTCTCCATTAAAAGCTTTTTAATTGGGCTTTTCTTACTAAAACTCCAAATAATCAAAATATTGTCTTTGATTAGGTATTCTTCAGGATGTTCTCGCGTAGGCTTAGATCCACCCCATAAAAGTCCTTCTAGAAAACCAGTACTATCTACATTCTTCTCATATTCAAAAAAAACTACTGTTCCTTCATCGTTCGCTGATTCAAAGGATTGGTATTCTTTACTTTTGACTGAACCTAAAATACTTTTGTACAAATCAGGATTGTCGTAAAACAGTTTAGGCTGAATAGATTTAAAAAGTGTTTTGTCAGTAATCTTATATTCTTTTGGAATCTCAGATTCTTTCAATTTAAATTTTTCAAATACTTGAGCTGAAGAAGATAAATGAACAGCAAGAAGAAGTATGAAAACAATAAAGTTTTTCATAGAGATGTCTTTGTGGAGAATATCGTCCCGAATGCTTTCGGGAGAACCGATGACCTCTTCCATGCCATGGAAGCGTCCCGACAACTGTCGGGATCAGCTGAGCTATCACTTCTTTTGAATTAGCCATTCAATATACTTTCTGCTTTTCTTCCGTTTGATTTCGTTCTCACGCTGAATCGCTTCTTTTCTCGTTGTAAATTCTTCCGCATAGACCAACTTCCAATCATCCGTCATTGATGTGTAACCTGAAATACCTGAGAGATGAGATTGCAATCGCGTATCTAAGTTATCAGTTTGTCCAACATAATAACGATCTGCTTGTTCGGAATAAAGGATGTAAACGTAGAACATAAACAAAAAAATCTCACCCATAAGATGAGATTTAACTTGTGGAGAATATCGGATTCGAACCG
>DPLR01000698.1:1929-2292 GCA_003541895.1 Cytophagales bacterium
TGACCTCTTCCATGCCATGGAAGCGTCCCGACAGCGGGTCGGGACCAGCTGAGCTATACCTTCTTTTGAATTAGCCATTCAATATACTTTCTACTTTTCTTACGCTTGATTTCGTTCTCACGTTTGATCGCTTCATTTCTGGTTGCAAATTCTTCTGAATATACCAACTGCCAATCATCTGTCATTGATGTATAACCAGAAATACCAGAAAGATGAGATTTCAATCGGGTATCTAAGTTGTAGGTTTGGCCAACATAATAACGATCTGCCTGCTCTGAATAAAGGATGTAGACGTAGAACATAAATAAAAAATCTCACCCGTAAGATGAGATTTCTTCGTGGAGAATATCGGATTCGAACCGA
>DPLR01000698.1:2548-3685 GCA_003541895.1 Cytophagales bacterium
GCTCTAGCCAGCTGAGCTAATCCCCCTATTTTAAACTTGTACGTCAATCAAAAAAAACCTTCCAACTATGGAAGCGTCCCGATCGCTATCGGGACCAGCTGAGCTAATCCCCCGATTGAGGTTGCAAATATATTTTAAAAAACAATTTGCCCAAGCCCGATGCTAACTTTTCAATACAAGAAATCGTCTTTCAACTTTTCGGGAAGGAGACAGCAACCGTTAGTCCGTAATCGCGGTTGGAATAAATAGTTACATTTCCACCTAGAGCTTCGATCTGAACTCTCACTAAATAAAGCCCAAGGCCTTTACCCGGAACGTGCGTGTGAAACCGACTGTAAAATTTAAAAAGCTTATCGCGGTTACGTTTCACATCCAAGCCAAGACCATTGTCTTGCACCAACACGCGAATGTATTTATCCGTTACCTTCGATTGCACCCGGATAAAAGGTCTTCTCTGTGGGTCAGAATATTTTAGTGCATTGCTGAGGAGGCTAGATAAAATATTTTGAAAATATTTTTTTACGGTTTGAATTTCATGGACGGCTGAAAAGTCGCCAATGATCTGTGCTTGGGTGGCCTCTATTTCATCTTTAAAAATTTCTAGAGCCGCTTCTAATTCTTCTGATAAATTGACTGTGCTAAGAACTGTGGAGGCATCACTTTTTATTTCTAAGACATGATTTAAATCGCGAACCACGGTATCCAACTCGTGAATAGATGAACCAATTTTCTTTTGCAAGTCGATGGTTTCACTTTTGTCAATGGCATAACCGAGCAACTGACTCAGCCCATGTATCCGTGCTACTGGTCCGCGTAAATTATGTGCTGCCATAAAAGCGAACTCCTCCAATTGCTGAACATTAGACAACAACTCAGCAGTTCTCTTTTTCACTTCGTCTTCGAGCGTTTCGTTTTGTCGTGTTATCTCCTGATTTTTTAACTCGATCTCGTTTCTATTTGCTTCAAGTATTTTATTTTGCTGCTCCAATTTATCGCGTTGAGCCGTGAGTTCTTCTTGAGCCGCTGTCAATTCTTCATTCTTCAATTTTATTTCTTTCTCGCTAAGAGAGAGCTCGCTATTTACACGCCTCAATTCGGTGGTGCGGTCATTCACTAATTTCTCTAGCCTCTTGTTTT
>DPLR01000132.1:0-8524 GCA_003541895.1 Cytophagales bacterium
TGAACGGAAATTTTGCTTTGGCCAACCGATGTTCAGGAACTACTAACGATGATGGCGGATCATACTCTTCAAAATCCATTTTCATATCGAGTGGTTTTTCCTGTTGCTGCGCCCACACACGCGAAACCGATAAAGCAAAAAAGACGAGCAGAATTCTTTTCATTTTGGAATTAATTAAAGCGTCAATCTACGAATTCTAATAGCCTCAGTTCAAAAAAAATTCTTAAACGGTAGTTAAATTATTTGCTGCTGTACGAAATCACCCAATTAGCCAAAACTTGCTAACTTGCTCTTCAATTTTTTCTTACTATGAAATACCTTTTTGTTCTCCTTTTGTTGATTGGCTTCAGCGCACAATCGCAGGTTGATCCTTTAGAAGCCGTCAAGAAAAAAATAGAAAGCAAAGATTTTGCAGGCGCAAAAGCTGATCTCGCCAAAGTCATAGCTGTAGATCAAAAAAATAAAAAAGCATATATGCTCAGAGGCCGTGCCAGAATGGGGCTAAACGATTACTATGGCGCCATTGGAGATTTGAATTCGGCTTTGGAAATTGATTCCACTTTTGCCGAGGCCTACAATTACCGAGGCGAGGCGAAAATAAATTTAGGAGATAATGATGCGGCCATTGTTGACTTAAACAAAGCCATAAAATTCAATTCAAACTATGGCGAAGCCTATACCAACCGAGGTTTTGCCAAATACAACAACGAAGATTTGCAAGGTGCGTATTTTGATTTTTCGAAAGCACTCGAGATCGGCCCACCCAATGACGACAAATATTTTAATCGTGGAATTGTGAAAGCGGAGTTAGGTGAATACATCAGCGCAATTGATGATTACACTAAAGCGATTGAAGCTGACAAGACCGATGCCAATTTGTACAATTATCGGGGCGTTGCATATTACAATACCAGCAATTTTGATTTGGCCATTGCCGATTACAACGAAGCCATTAAGCTCGATGCAACAGATGCTACTAAATACGAAAACCGCGCGCTTGCCAAAAGTGCCAAGCAAGATTTGAAAGGCGCTCTTGAAGATTACAACAAAGCCATTGAATTGAACAATCAGGATGCTGAGACGTACAACCTGCGCGGTGTTTTAAAATACACTTTGCAAGATTACGATGGCTCTATTGCCGACTACACGAAAGCCATTGAAATCGATGCAACAAACCCAACGTATTTTGACAACCGTGCACTGAGCAAAACCGAAAAAGAAGATTATGCCGGAGCCGTTGAAGATTATTCATCATCTATTGAAATCTATCCGACCGACCCTGAAACTTATTATCAACGGGCGTTGGTAAAACTAACCATGAACAACAACTACGATGGTTGCCTAGATTTAAAACGTGCCGAAGAACTTGGCTCGCAAGAAGCAAAAGCTGCGATGAAGAAGAGCTGTAAATAAAAAAAACGCCTCGATCTCTCGAGGCGTTTCATTCAAAACATTTTCTTTAAAATCAGAACTTAACTTCTGGTGCTTTGTCGGCTCCGGCCGCAGCTTGGAAGAATCCTTTTTCTTTGAATCCACCAATCATTGCCACTAAGTTTCCAGGGAATGTTACGATTGAAGAATTGTACTCGTTTACCGCGTCATTAAAGCGCTGACGAGAAACATTAATCCTATTCTCGGTTCCTTCCAATTGAGACTGAAGGTCAAGGAAATTTTGATTTGCTTTCAGATTAGGATATTGCTCGGCAACCACCATCAAACGGCCCAGCGCCTGACTCAAGCCTCCTTGTGCCTGCTGAAACTCGGCAAGCTTTTCAGGAGTAAGATTTGTCGGGTCAATTTTTACTTGTGTTGCACTTGCTCTGGCTTCGATTACTTTAGTCAGCGTTTCTTTTTCAAAATCAGCATAACCTTTTACTGTATTCACCAAGTTCGGAATAAGATCCATTCTGCGTTGGTAATCAGATTCAACGTTTCCCCAAGTCTTCTTTACGTTTTGGTCTTTACCCGCAATACCATTGTATTTAGATATGACCCAAAGAACGAAAAGGGCGAGGACGATCCACGGAATGTATTTCTTAAAATTCATAATTGTTTTTGTTTGTTGACTGTAAAATTAGACACAACCTTTCGAATAAAAAATTAGCCTACAACCAAACTCTTTTCCATCAAAAATTCAGCAATCTGCACTGCGTTGGTGGCAGCTCCCTTGCGCAAGTTGTCACTTACAATCCACATGTTCAATGTGTGTGGTTGCGATTCATCTCTGCGAAGGCGACCCACAAAGACTTCGTCTTTGCCATGCGACAGAATCGGCATAGGGTAAACGTTGTTCTTCACATCGTCTTGCACCACCACGCCTGGCGTGTTTTCCAGGATTTCACGAACTTCCTTTAAATCGAATTCTTTATAGAACTCAACGTTCACCGCCTCTGAGTGACCACCAATGGCCGGAATTCGAACCGTGGTTGACGTAACTCCAATGGAATTATCGCCTAGGATTTTTCGGGTTTCGTTCACCATTTTCATTTCTTCTTTGGTGTAGCCATTATCCAAAAACGAATCGATGTGCGGCAACGCATTCATGTCGATTGGGTGCGGATACACTTTGATCGGGTTAGCAACACCTTTGCGTTCTTCCATCATTTGTTGCACAGCATCTTTTCCAGTTCCGGTTACTGATTGGTAAGTCGAAACTACAATGCGTTTTATTTTATACTTGACGTGAAGAGGCGCTAGCGCCATCACCATCTGAATAGTCGAACAATTCGGATTCGCGATAATGCGATCATCAATTTTCAATTCATGGCCATTGATTTCCGGCACGATCAATTTTTTGGTTGGATCCATGCGCAATGCCGAAGAGTTATCGATTACAATCGTTCCCTTCTCAGCATATTTCGGAGCCCACTCCAATGAAGTGCCACCACCGGCCGAAAAAATAGCTACATCCGGTGCCAGGTCACAACCTTCTTGAATACTCTTCACTGTATATTCCTTACCCTTAAATTTCATTTTTTGGCCCACCGATTTGGCCGAGGCCACGAGATACAATTCATCAAATTCGATGTTACGTTCATCGATCACTTTCAAGAGCTCTTGCCCCACTAGGCCGGTCGCTCCAACAATTGCTAACTTCATCTTGATTTTAAAAATTTTTTGAATTGCAAAAGTAGTATTTTTGAAAAGACCCTATGAATAAAATCGCACCGATTATTTTTCTTTTTGCCTTAACGAACGTTTGCCTCGCGCAGCTTTCGGATGATTTTTCGGATGGTGATTTTACTAGCAACCCAACATGGAGTGGTTCAGCTTCTCAGTTTATTGTTAATGCCTCTGGCCAACTTCAACTCAATAACTCAGTTGCAGGGCAATCGTATTTGTCAACCGCATTTGCTACTGCTTCACTCGATAATTTTGAGTGGCAATTTTATGTGAAGCAAAGTTTCTCTCCTTCATCAACCAATTACGGAAGAGTTTATCTCGTGAGCGATCAAGCTGATTTAACTCAACCTCTCAATGGATATTTTCTTCAGTTTGGTGAGACAGGGAGCGCAGACGCGATTCAGTTATTCAAACAGAGCGGGTCAACATCAACTTTGGTTTGCCGAGGAAAAGACTCAACAATAGCGAAAACATTTTTTGTACGAGTAAAAGTTACACGCGATAACGCTGGACTTTGGAGCCTTTACACCGACTATACAGGTGGAACAAATTTCATTTTAGAAAAAAGCAATTCTGACCTAACAATTAACTCTTCGTCATTTTTTGGCGTTCGATGCAATTACACGGTTACCAATGCTACAAAATTTTATTACGATGACTTTCTGATCATTGCTCCGCCACCTCCGATCGATACAACTCCGCCTTCGATTGTCAAAGTAGATACACTTTCAAATCGTTCTTTGCTCGTAACTTTTTCCGAGGCGCTTGATCAATCTTCTGCTGCGACAATCCAAAATTATTCTGTTGACAATTTAATTGGGTCACCAACAAGCGCAGCACTTCAAGCGGATGGAAAATCTGTGGCTCTAACTTTCTCCAATAATTTTGGGAATGGAATTCAAAATCAACTTACAATTTCTTCAGTAAAGGATCTTGCGGGAAATGCTATGGGGTCATCAACTGTGCCGTTTACTTATTTTCATTCCTCCCCTTCGCACAACAAAGACATCATCTTAACAGAAATTTTTGCTGACCCAAGTCCACAAGTTGGATTACCGGCACAAGAGTTTTTAGAAATCTATAATCGCAGTTCGGTTCCTTTTGATTTATCTGGATGGAAATTATCAGATGGTGTTTCCACGGCAACGTTTGATCGCCAAATTATTCAACCCAAACAATATTGGATCGTCTGTGCATCAGCAAACGCGAATTTATTTTCCGGCTATGGCAATGTTGTTGGTGTTAGTAATTTTCCAACGCTTAATAATGGTGGCGATGATCTCACACTGAAAAACAATTTAAATCAAACCATCGATTCAGTAAACTACACTTTGGATTGGTATCATGATGTTGATAAGCAAGATGGTGGTTGGTCGTTAGAAATTATTGACGTCAACAACACGTGTGGTGAAGCAAATAATTGGGCTGCATCAGAAGATCCAACCGGTGGGACCCCGGGAAAACAGAATTCAATCTTTGCTAATAAACCTGATCTCACCGGGCCGCAATTATCATCGGTAGTTCCAGTTTCGTCAACCAAACTTATTCTTGGATTTGATGAGAAGTTGGAAAAAGATTTATCGACCGTTTCATTTACACTTAATCCTTCTGTTACTATCACGAAAAAATATTTTGTCGATCAATCGTTGAAGCAAATTGAGCTTGAACTTGCGCAAACATTAGAACTACGCGTCCTTTATTTAGTAACCGTGAGTAACCTTACGGATTGCGCTGGCAATTTCATTCAGCAGGAATTCAATAAACTTTCATTTGCTCTTCCTGAAGCAGCCGATAGTTTAGATATTCTGATCAACGAAATTCTTTTCAATCCAAAAACAGGCGGTGTGGATTTTGTTGAAGTGTACAACAACTCACCTAAGTTCATCAATCTGAAAAATTGGAAGCTCGCCAATGATGAATCAGGCGTTCTGAAAAATATTACCACGATTACTACCAGCGATTTTATTTTAGCACCATCAACTTATTTGGCATTTACTCCTGATCCATCCATTGTCTCTCTTCAATATCCCCAATCAATTCAAAAAAATTTATTCAAAACTTCGTTGCCCAGTTTGCCTGACAATGCCGGAACGATTGCGTTAGTAAGCGACAGCGCATTGGTGGCTGATCACTTTACCTATTCTGAACAAATGCATTCGCCTTTCATCAAAGACAATGAAGGTGTTTCGCTCGAGCGGATTTCATTTTCAGAATCAACGAACGAAGCAAGCAATTGGAAATCGGCCAATTCAGCTTCGGGTTTTGCAACTCCCGGATTTATCAATTCAAATGCAAGGCCTGCAACAGCAACAAACGACAACGCCATCCTCATCGATCCGGAAATTTTCTCTCCTTCCGTTCCGGGAAAAGATTTTTCTAAGATCAATTACAAATTTGATCAAAGCGGAATGGCCGCGAATGTAAAAATTGTTGACACTCAAGGACGCTTGATTAAAACTCTGGCCAACAATGAAACTCTACCACAGGAAGGGTCATTGCGTTGGGATGGCGATCGCGATGACGGCAGCCGCTCTCGCATAGGTTATTATGTGGTGTGGTTTGAGGTTGTTGATAACGGAGGCGCTGCCAAAGTTTTCCGAAAGCGCGTGGTGATCGGGAAATAATTTTTTTGAGAGTGAACCACCTTTACGTCCAATTGTGTTTTCTATTTTTACCTTTTCATGAACAACGATTCTTATTTAGACGAACTCGATCCGAAGGAATACATCATCATCAAGCGGGCGCGTGTCAACAATCTTAAAAATTTAAGTGTTGCCATCCCGCGAAATAAATTAGTGGTGGTCACCGGACTGTCGGGTTCGGGAAAATCTTCCCTCGCTTTTGATACCCTTTTTGCCGAAGGTCAGCGGATGTATGTTGAAAGTTTGAGTTCGTATGCGCGTCAGTTTCTTGGCCGAATGGAAAAACCGGAAGTAGATTACATCCGCGGAGTTTCTCCGGCTATCGCCATCGAACAAAAAGTAAACACACGCAACCCACGAAGCACCGTGGGTACAACCACCGAGATCTACGATTACCTGAAATTACTATTCGCTCGCATCGGCAAAACTATTTCGCCCGTCAGTGGTAACGAAGTAAAACGTCATTCAGTTACTGATGTTGTTGACTTTATCAACAAACAAAAAGAAGGAACGCGTGTAATGGTGGCTTGTCCGCTGAAAGTTCTGAAGGGAAGAAAGATTGAAGATGAATTGAACTTGTTGCTCAGCAAAGGTTTTGCGCGCGTGTTGATGGATGGACAAGTAAAATTTATTGAAGAAATTTTAAATCCGCCTGTTGTTGAAGAACCAAAAAAGAAGACCAAAGCAAAACCCAAGAAAATTGAAGGTGATTTTGAAATCCTAATTGATCGTGCAGCAGTAAATGCAACGGATGAAGATTTAACTTTCCGGCTATCCGATTCAATTCAAACGGCTTTCTTCGAAGGCCATGGCGACTGTATTATCTACGTTGAGGGATCAGATAAAAAATATTTTTCAGATCGATTTGAGTTGGATGGAATCACCTTTACCGAACCGTCCGTAAATTTTTTTAGTTTCAATAATCCGTTTGGTGCTTGCCAGACATGCGAAGGCTTTGGAAAAATTCTTGGCATCGATGAAGACCTTGTCATCCCCGACAAAAAATTATCTGTGTACGAAGGTGCAATTGCTCCGTGGCGAGGTGAAGTGATGAGCAATTGGGCAAAGCCTTTGTTGAAGAACGGAATTAAATTCGATTTCCCAATTCATCGGCCGTATGCCGAGCTCACCCAAAAACAACGCGATCTTTTATGGAATGGCAACGAATATTTTGATGGCATCCATTCGTTCTTCAAATACTTAGAATCGAAAACGCACAAGATTCAATATCGTGTAATGTTGTCGCGCTACCGCGGAAGAACTACTTGCCCTGACTGCCGTGGAACAAAATTGCGTAAAGATGCCTCGTTCGTAAAAATTGGTGACGCTTCAATTACCGATTTGGTATTGATGCCGATTGAAGAAACACTTCAGTTTTTCAACAACTTAAAATTGGATACGTACGAACAAAAAGTTTCAGAGCGTATTCTCACTGAAATCAAATCGCGCTTGAGTTACATGGATAAAGTGGGACTGGGTTATCTCGCCCTTAACCGTGTTACTTCAACTTTATCGGGAGGAGAATTTCAGCGCATCAAATTAGCCACAGCCCTCGGCAGCGCACTTGTTGGTTCAATGTATATTTTGGATGAGCCGAGCATTGGCCTACATCCAAGAGACACTGCAAAAATGGTTGAAGTCTTGAAAGAGCTCCGCGATTTGGGCAACACGGTGATCGTTGTTGAACACGAGGAAGAAATCATGCGCGCTGCAGATCAAATCATTGACATCGGGCCTGATGCGGGGCAACACGGAGGTGAATTGGTTTTTCAAGGTTCGATAAAAGAAATTAATGGAAAGACAATTTCGCATACTGCGGATTATCTCATCGGCAGAGAAAAAATAAATATCCCTTCCCTTCGAAGGAAATGGAAAGACTCGATCACCGTAACAGGTGCTCGCGAAAATAACCTTAAGAATTTGAAAGTAACTTTTCCGTTGGGCGCACTTACGGTTGTTACCGGTGTGAGTGGTTCTGGAAAATCCACACTCATTAAAAAAATTCTTTATCCAGCCACCGGTAGAGCAAATGGATCAGTTGCAGAAACTCCGGGCAAGTATGATCAGCTCACAGGCGATATCGCAAAAATTGATCACGTAGAATTTGTAGATCAAAATCCCATCGGAAAATCTTCTCGCTCCAACCCGATCAGTTATGTAAAAGCATATGATGTTATTCGCCAGATGTATGCTGATCAACCCTTATCTCAGCAACGCGGCTACAAGCCTTCTCATTTTTCGTTCAATGTGGAAGGTGGCCGCTGTGAAACGTGCGAAGGTGAAGGCGAGATTAAAGTGGAAATGCAATTCATGGCCGACATATTTCTTGAGTGCGAAAGTTGTCATGGCAAAAGATTCAAACAAGAAGTTCTTGAAATTGAACACAAAGGAAAAAACATTGCCGATGTGCTCGATATGACGGTAGAAGAAGCGCTGGAGTTTTTCAAAGATAAAAAACCGGTGCACGACAAAATCCTTCCGCTCTTCGATGTTGGGTTGGGTTATGTTAAACTCGGCCAGTCGTCAAACTCATTGAGTGGTGGCGAAGCACAACGTGTAAAACTAGCTTCCTTCCTCGGAAAAAATTCAGAAGTGAAAGGCAATATTCTTTTCATTTTCGATGAGCCCACAACCGGCTTACATTTTCATGACATCTCAAAATTATTGAAGGCTATCAACGCATTGGTTGACATTGGCCACACGGTGATTGTGATTGAACACAACATGGAAGTAATCAAGTCGGCCGACTGGATCATCGA
>DPLR01000132.1:8780-9302 GCA_003541895.1 Cytophagales bacterium
ATCGACCTCGGCCCCGAAGGAGGAGAAAAAAAGGGAGGCAATCTTTTGTTTGCTGGCACACCCGAGGAAATGGCAAAAAAAGGAAAGAGCTACACCGCTGATTTTTTAAAAGAAAAAATATTGAATTGATGAAAGCTGCCATTGTTGGCGCAGGCATTGGCGGACTCACGACTGGGATTGCATTACGTAATGCGGGAATGGACTTTGAAATTTTTGAAGCCTCTCCTGTTTTGCAACCTGTTGGCGCAGGCATTTCTATGGCATCAAATGCAATGCAGGTGTTTCAACGGCTTGGGATTGGAGAGAAAATTAAAAATGCTGGCGAAGAAATTATAGAAGCATTTGGCGTTGACGAATCCTTTAAAATTATTTCTAAGGTTAGGGTCAAAGAAAAAGTAGCTCCACTTTATGGCATCGGTAGTTATGCTTATCAGCGAGGAAGGTTGCAACAAACTTTACTTTCAGAAATTGATCCTAAAAAAATTCATTTGACTAAAAAACTCGCCACGTTACAGCAGAGCA
>DPLR01000619.1:0-3186 GCA_003541895.1 Cytophagales bacterium
TAAAAAAGCACTTGAAGTAACGGCATGAAATCGCCACGAAAAAGGTCTGGCAATAGTGTTGGGCGATTTAAATGAAAATTATTAACAGATGAAAGTTTATCATTTTAAGCAGTCACAATTTATTCAGGCCAAAATTGATATTGTGTGGGAATTTTTCTCTACACCAAAAAACTTAAATGAAATTACACCTCGCGATATGAATTTCGAGATACTTCATATCACGGGCGGTGAAAAAATGTATTCGGGTCAACTTATTTCGTATAAGGTGAGTCCGTTTCCGTTGCTGCGGATGCGCTGGGTTACGGAGATCAAAAATGTGGAGACTAAAAAATATTTTATTGACGAACAACGCATTGGTCCTTTTGCGTTTTGGCACCATCAACATTTTTTTGTGGAGCAAGGAGCAGGTGTGCTAATGACCGATGAAGTTTCGTATGCCATTCCTTTCGGCATGTTTGGGCGAATGGCCAACTGGATTGTTCAAAACCAATTGAAAGCCATTTTTAAATTTCGCGAAGAAAAAATCAAATTCATTTTCCCTTTCAATTAACTTGCAAAATGATTTTACTACTTACCTGTGCAGCCATTACGATTGCAACATTTTTGTTTTGGGAATTTGTTGCTTGGTTTACGCATAAGTATGTTATGCACGGGTTCCTTTGGGTGTGGCACAAATCGCATCACACGGTGCATGATCACGCCTTAGAAAAAAATGATTGGTTTGCTGTCGTCTTTAGTCTGCCTTCCATCGGTTTGTTTTATTATGGCTCGGTAGTGAGTTATAATCCGTACCTGATTGCCGTTGCCCTTGGGATTTTGTGTTACGGGGTTTTCTATATGGTCTTCCATGATGTAATCGTTCATCAACGCATTAAGTGGAGGCCCGTGCGACAAAGCAATTATTTGAAGCGCATGATTCACGCGCATTACATTCATCATAGCAAGCATACCAAAGAAGGGTGCGAAGCTTTTGGTTTTTTGTATGCGCCCAAAAAATATGCAGCAAAATCATTCCGCTTCAAAAGCAAGAGACAAGAGACACAATAAGAATGGGCGATGTCGAAAACCAACTTTCTTTATCTTTTTCTTGATTTCATTTCCGTAGCGTTTCCGTTCGCCTTTAGTTTTTATCCGAAAGCCAACTTTTCAAAAAAGTGGAAGTACTTGTGGCGCGCATTGCTTATACCTGCTTCGATTTTTATTGTGTGGGACATGGCTTTCACCCGCATGGGCGTGTGGGGATTCAACCCAAAATATTTGCTCGGCATTTATATTTACAACCTTCCCATCGAAGAGATATTATTTTTTATTTGCATTCCCTACGCTTGCGTTTTTTTGTACGAAGCGCTTCGGTATTTGGTGAAGAAAGATTTTTTTGAATCGGCCGCGCCCTCCGTCACTATCATGTTAATCATGTTTTTGTTAACGCTCGGTTTGTTGAATTTGCAACGGTGGTACACGGGCGTTACGTTTTTATCAACCGCTATTTTTTTGGGCTTGCTGCAATGGAAATGGAAAGCTCCTTTCCTCGGTCGATTTTATTTTGCGTTCATCTTCGTGCTCGTTCCATTTTTTATTGTGAATGGAATCCTCACCGGCAGTTTTATTGATGAACCTGTAGTTTGGTACAATGCCAAAGAAATGCTCGGCTTACGGATGGGCACTATTCCATTTGAAGATACTTTTTACGGAATGCTTTTGCTGTTGATGAATGTGGCTTTGTTTGAGCGAGGGCAATTGAATGAATCTCAATTTTCAAAGTGAACTTCTCGTATAAAATAGGCAAGAAGCTGCCCGAAAAACGAGAGCGTAAAAAATTGAGCGAGAAGGAGAGTCAGAATTGAGTTACTCAAATCAATTTCAACTAACTTGTTTTAAGGACTTGATTAATTTTTGATAAGCCAAAAATGATTTAGCAAAGTCCTCAGAATATTCATAGTTGCTGAATTGGAATTCTTCATTTAATCCAGTCTCCGAGCTTAGATTCATTTCTCCGTACTTTACAATTGGGATTTGATAATTGCCTTTAAATCTTTTGTCTGGAGAACCATTTTTGTTCACCTTGGCCCACGTCCTATCGATTACTTTTGAGTCTTGTGGAATTGTTCCCGTTTCTACAAACCTTACTTCTCTCTGATTAAACTTTAACTCATCGAACCCTATCAGCGCGAATTTTTTCTGTGTTGAATACATTACAACAAAGCTTGGATAAAAATAAATGTCGGCACCATGTGAATTCTTTATCCACAGAGTGTCGAACTGTGATTTAATATCCTCCAATGATTTTACACCTATTCTTACGTCAATTCTTTTAATAGCAGTCGATGCAGCGGATCTTGTCGTTCTAGTATCTTGTTGATACTCGGCAGTGACATGCCAAACCTTGTTAGATGCAATTAATTTTTTAAATGCGTTGACAACATTGTCATACTTATTTTTTATATCTGAATCAAATTCAACATCAAGTTTTACATGACAATTTTCGATTTGATCCTTAAGTTGTTCTATTGCATCCTTCTTCGCTTTAACCTCATTCCTTACTGATTCAACAAATTTTTTTAGTATGATACTCAATAAGAGTATGTAGCTAATCACCAACTTAATTTTTGAGAGCTTCAGCGATAACTCGATTTTCTTTTGGTCAGCTTTTAATTCGTTTCTTTGTTCATGCGCTGAAATTATTGATTCCTTAATTCCTTGCATATTTTGACTTGTAATATGCTGAACATCGACACTAAAAATATTGTCGATCGGCTCAACGATTTGCGATACATCTGGTCTCTGATGTGTTTCTGAATTTGAATTGTCAGAAAGTTTTTGTCTGCTGGAAATTCCAAATCCGGGTACGCTTGTATTTAAATAAGTTCCCTTTTTCCCAAAGGTCACGCTTGCACCTTTAACACCAATTGAAGTACTAATCCCGTTCTTACTGAAATTCAAATGAACTCCTGGAATAATTTTGATTCGTCTCCTATAACTCCAAGCCATAGTTGTATGCGTTTATGTCAAGGTATTAGTCAATTGTGTTTTAACACTTTGAATTTACTTCTATTTCCTCGAAAGCAGTAACTAAGAAATCTGTCAGGGTAAAGAAAACAACAAAAAAAGGCAGCCATTTTCATAGCTGCCTAATTTAAGCTCTCCCTCTTGGACTTGAACCAAGGACCCTCTGATTAACAGTCAGAT
>DPLR01000619.1:3426-6603 GCA_003541895.1 Cytophagales bacterium
GATTAACAGTCAGATGCTCTAACCAGCTGAGCTAAGGGAGAATTTGGGAGTGCAATAATAGCAGATTGGTTTTTAATAGCCAAAATGCCTAAGAAAATTTTAACCAGGATATTCATTTCCGACTTGATCAGCCAATAAAAAAATTCGCACTCCGCTCAATTTCTAATGATTTTTGTGATTTTCCTGATAAAATCCAAAATAACTGGTGAAGCCTTAACGTCAGTTATTAAACTTTTGCAAGGGCTTGGTCAAGATCAGCAATGAGGTCTTCAATGTCTTCCACACCCACACTCAGGCGGATCAGCGAGTCGCTTAGGCCATTTTTCAGGCGCTCTTCTTTGGGGATGCTGGCGTGCGTCATCGAGGCCGGGTGGTTTATCAAAGACTCTACACCACCCAGCGATTCGGCCAACGAAAATAGCTCAACGCTTTCCATCAGTTGGGTTGCTTTTTCGAGACTATCGTTTTTTAAGGTGAACGAAAACATGCCTCCAAAATCTTTCATCTGCCGTTTGGCAATTTCATGGTTGGGGTGATCGGCAAATCCAGGCCAATATACTTTGCCCACTTTCGGATGATTTTTTAAATACTCAGCAATTTTTTTTCCGTTGAAACAATGGCGCTCCATTCTTAAATGAAGAGTCTTTATTCCGCGCAACACCAAGAAAGAATCTTGTGGCCCGGGCACGGCTCCACACGAGTTAGCAATGAATGCTAGGTCTTGATGAATTTTTTCGTTGTTGGTAACGAGCGCGCCCATGATTACATCGCTGTGGCCGCCCAAATATTTTGTAACCGAGTGCATCACAATATCGGCACCAAGTGCCAGTGGGTTTTGCAAGTAAGGTGAAGCAAAGGTGTTGTCAACGGCCACGAGGCAATTATTTTTCTTCGCGAGTTTTACACACGCTTCAATATCGATGATGCGCATCAATGGATTGGATGGTGTTTCAATCCAAAACAATTTTGTTTTTTCGTTGATGTAAGATTCTGCATTCTTTGCGTTAGAAAGATCAATGAAATGAAACTTAATGCCGAAGCGCTCATACACTTTAGTAAACATGCGGTAAGAGCCGCCATACAAATCGTTGCTGGTAATTACTTCATCGCCCGGATTCAGCAGTTTGATTACGGCATCGGTTGCGCCCATGCCCGAAGAGAAACACAAACCGAAATTACCTCCCTCAAGAGCGGCAATACTCTTTTGCAAAGCATTGCGGGTGGGGTTTGCTCCTCGGGCATAAGCATAGCCTTTGTGCTTGGCGGGCGACTCTTGCACGTAAGTTGAAGTCTGATAGATGGGTGTCATGATCGCTCCGGTGGAAGGATCGGGCTCAACTCCTGCATGTATGGCTTTGGTTCCGAATTTCATTTTTATGTGGTTTGTTTTTTATTATTTTGTCACGGTTGATTTAACCCCACAAACTTGCAATTTTTTTCCCGATATTCTTTTGTTTGGAGTTTCGATAAGAAACAAGAAGCAGCTTACAATGAATTTGTAAGACCTTCTAATTTGCTCTCCCTTCGGTTGGTTACGTTCATCACGTTGTTTGGGATGTCCGTTTTTTTGATCATCGATTACTTCCGCGATGTTGATTTTAGTGTGGTGCTCTTTTCGCGAATAGTGGTGCTTACCATCGCTTCAGCCTTAATGGTCTTTACTTTTAAGAAGCCGATGAGCGCCAACTTTATTCCATGGGGAATTGTAGTAGTAGCTTTCATTAATTTCGGTGCCTCTCTCGTTACGGCTACCTATGCCATGATGCCTCCTTACTACATGACCAATTTGTTGTTTCTGATTTGGGTGTTGGTCATTGCGGTGAGTGGACTGAATCTGCGCCATGGGTTAGCGCTGAATTTCATTTTGCTATTGGTTTTTGTTTGGTACTCACAAACCGTAAATCGAAATCCATTTTACTTCAGTCAGTATCCGCATTTGTTTGTTTGCTTCATTTATTTTTTGATCGTCAACTTTGTGTTGGAATATCGAAGGCGAAATAATTTTCTTCAATTTCAAGAATTGGCAAACCAGAAAAAGGCAGTGGAAGAATTGAACCAACAGAAAAATAAAATCATTTCCATCCTCTCGCACGATGTTGCCTCTCCACTCAATTCGTTGGCCATGTTGCTTCAACTTGAATCGAAGGGACGGATCAACATTGAAGAGTTGCGGCCTTTCTTAGAGCAAGTGGGCAGTCAATTAAAGAATGTAACAGGTTTGCTATTTGGATTGGTGCGCTGGTCGCGTTCTCAGATGGAGGGATTTGTTAGCGATAAAAAATCATTTGATATAACAAGCCACCTTGAAAATCACATCAAATTGTTTCAGCCGGTGGTTCAAGAAAAATCGGTGCGTTTAAAACTGGAGGCCGAACCTGCATTGAGAATTTATGCCGATGAAGAAATGGTGCGCATCGTTATCCGAAGCCTGATATCAAATGCAGTGAAATTTGCTAATCGCGAAACTGAAGTTCGAGTGGAAAGTTTTATCAACGCAGACGACCGCGTGGTGATTCGTATTTCCAATGAAGGCACTCCTTTTCCTGAAGATCTCCGTGAAAAATTATTCACGTACCAAATGCCCTCGTCTGAAGGAACTGGTAGCGAAAGAGGAACTGGCTTAGGTTTGGCCATGGCCGCTTTCTTTGTGCGATTTAATGGCGGAGAAATTTTTCTGGAATCAACCCCCGCTGATAAACTCACCAAATTCAGAGTAGAACTACCGTCAGAAAGTGGGGAGATAAATCAGACTGAACGTGTTGTGTCAAACCTTTCAAGATAGTCGGCCACGCGCCTCACAAAACTTCCTCCAAGCGCACCATCCACTACACGGTGATCGTACGAATGTGATAAAAACATTTTGTGACGAATGGCAATCGCATCCCCGTAAGGAGTTTCAATAACGGCAGGCTTTTTTTGCACAGCGCCTAGCGCAAGAATGGCAACTTGTGGTTGCATGATAATGGGCGTGCCCATAACGTTACCAAACGAACCCACATTTGAAACCGAGAAGGTTCCGCCCGAAAGCTCATCGGGTTTGAGTTTGTTGTCGCGGGCGCGCTTGGCCAAATCATTTACCACCTTTGCTAAACCAGTAATATTGTATTGATCGGCATTGCGTATTACAGGCACAATTAAATTACCGGATGGCAGAGCAACAACCATACCCATGCTCAT
>DPLR01000275.1:0-198 GCA_003541895.1 Cytophagales bacterium
TACACCCTAAACATTTTGAGCCTTTCGGATAGGTATTGCCTTTCGGCAGATGCAGAATATCAATCACTTCAGGATGTTCGCTACGCACCCGCAATTCACATTCCACACAAAATCAACATTTCAAATTTTGAAAGTGAATCATCTATTCACTTTAGTTCAGTTCAAGAGCTGTTGATGAGGATTGAACTCACGACCTCT
>DPLR01000275.1:429-2608 GCA_003541895.1 Cytophagales bacterium
TGATGAGAATTGAACTCATGACCCCTTCCTTACCAAGGAAGTGCTCTACCACTGAGCTACAACAGCTTTAAAAACCGTTGTTAGTTGCTCGTTAAGCGTTATTCGTAAGTATCGAACAACGAATAACTAACAACGAACAATTGAGCGGGAAACGAGGTTCGAACTCGCGACCTATAGCTTGGAAGGCTATCGCTCTACCAACTGAGCTACTCCCGCTTTTATTAATTTCAAATTTTGAAATCTCAGATTTGAAATTTTAGTGGGGAGAATAGGATTCGAACCTATGAAGTCATAAGACAACAGATTTACAGTCTGTCCTCGTTGGCCGCTTGAGTATCTCCCCGCATCACAATATTTTCAAGAACTTGCCCTAATTCACCCAATGGCCAAGGCCATTCTAGAAAAAAGGGAGTGCAAAATTATACGGTTTTTCGGTTTCGGCAAATGACGATGAAAACATTAATGTAAAATCACATCAAAACAATCTCTTTCAGCACCTCCTTGCCAAATTCAGCTTCAATGGCTTTTAGCAGGTGATTCTTATGAAAACTGAGATCGCTTTTCATGGCTGGGGAATCCAATTCAATAAATAGGACTTTATTGCGAACGTAAATTTTTTTTGTACGCTTGGCTATTGGCTTGCCCACCATCTTTTCCCAGGAGGCAACAACACTTGCTTCATCAAATTTTGGTTTAAGATGATATTGCTTCAACAAATCTTTAATGGCTTGGCCAATGTGCTGTATGTCGTGAAGATCTTGCCTCATTATTTAACAAACTTACCATTTTCGATACTCACAATCTCAACACTTAATTCCCTTGCCTTCAAAATCTCCTTGCACCTATCTGGTCTGGCATCGGTAATAAACAATTGGCCAAACGCGCCTTCGGCCACTAGTTTTAGAATTTTATTGATGCGCTTGTCATCGAGTTTATCAAAAATGTCATCGAGCAAAAGCAGTGGCTTGAATTTTTTCTTTTCTGCGATCACTTGAAACTCGGCCAGCTTCAGCGCAATGAGAAAAGATTTTTGTTGCCCCTGCGAGCCAAAACGCTTCACCTCGTTTCCATTTAAAAGAAATAAAAAGTCATCACGGTGCGTGCCTGCCGATGTTCGTTGTGTGGCTACATCGCGTTGAAGATTTTTCTTCATTAGTTCGGTAAAATCACCTTCTTCCAAATCCGAGCGATATTGGATTTGCATCTGCTCTGATTTTGAATCGGAAAGGTTTTCGTAATGCCTTTGAAAGACCGGAAGGTACTCGCGAATGAAATCTTTCCGTTTACTAAAAATTGTTTTTGCAGCCGGAATAATTTTTTGATCGTAGCTCGATAGCAAATCCCAATCGGTTTGCCCACGGTCGGCAAACATTTTCAGCGCGCTGTTTCGTTGTTTTAAAAAAGTAGAATAAACAATAAGGTTCTCAAGATACGCATGATCAATCTGCGAGAGCAGGCTATCAAAAAATTTCCGCCTCACTTCACTCCCATCCCAAATCAATTCAATGTCTTGTGGCGCAACAAGCACAATCGGGTATTTCCCAACATGCTCTGAAAACTTGAGACAATCTTGTCCTTCTTCGCGGATTACTTTTTTTTGTCCTTGCTGATATGAACAAATCACTTCCTTTTCCTTTCCTTCCAAAAGAAAGTTGCCTTTAATCATAAATTGACTTTCACCCAACTTTATATTTTGAGCATCGGATGGATTGACAGCGCTTTTTGTAAACGACAAATAATGCATGGCATCGAGTAAGTTGGTTTTGCCGCTGCCATTACTTCCCAAGAAACAATTGGCCAACCGCTCGAATTTCAAGTTCGCTTCAGCGTAGTTCTTAAAATTATACAATCGCAATTCTTGGAGAAACACAGAATTCTTTTACAATTTATTTGCACTAACCAATGTTGGTTTGGCGATTGGCGCGCCATCGCGTATTTTCGCAGTTCATAAAAATCCAAAAGTAATACTTATGGCAGCCACCGCCCAAGCAAAAAGCAAAACATCAAAGGCAGAATATCCGAAAGAGACGTACACATTTTGGTTCGAATCGATGTTGCTCATGCGCAAATTTGAGGAGAAAGCAGGACAGCTTTATGGCATGCAGAAAATTCGCGGCTTTTGCCATTTATACATTGGCCAAGAGGCCTGTGCAGCAGGCGCTGTTTCAGCTTTGAAAAA
>DPLR01000327.1 GCA_003541895.1 Cytophagales bacterium
TCGAGAAAAATCCGATCTAATGTTTTGCGGTAACCGAGCCCCTGGCTATTCACCATACCAAACATCAAATCGATTTCATTGTCCCACGAGTTGTGTTCACCTTTGTAATTAGCTTTGTAATTCAAGAATGAAGTAAAGCCATAAGAATTTATACCACCCGCTTTCCAATTGGAAGAAAAAGACGACTGATTCAAATTAAGTCCAACTTTGAATGCTTTCTTCCAATGTGAAATTGAATCTACTTTAACGATTTGAGCGGTAGCAATCGTGATTGAAATGAACAATAAACCTGTTAAAAGGAGAAGAACCTTATTTGATTTCATAAAATTGGATTTGTAGCGAAAGTACAAACCCTATTGAAATCGATCAAATGTTACTGATCTTGATTTCTTCAAGCGCTGTTTCAGTAAGCGGCTTGGTAATAAATTTAATAACGTGATTGTTATTTACGATTTTATCAATATCTCTTTTATTATCGGAAGATGAAAGGATAATCACTTTGCATTTGTTACGCACCAATTCATTGAATTTTTCGAATTCATAAAGAAATACAAAGCCATCCACCACAGGCATATTGATATCCAAGAAAATAATGCTCGGCAAATCTTCAGGGCTATTCTCATGTTCTTTCAGGTAATCTAACGCTCCTTTACCTGAACTCTTCACTTCAACTCGTTGTGAGAATTTAGTAATCTCAATGATGCGTTTGCTAATGAAATTGTCGGTGTCATTGTCATCCACCAACATAACAAGGTCTAGAGCTTTCAATTCTGTATCCTTCAACATTTTTACACGGGTTGTAACTTCCATTTGAGTCGGTAACACGTATATTTTACGTTTATCCCAAATTTCAGTGCCTCAAAGTAATGATTTTGTTAAAAAGAAAAAAAATTCGGGTTACCTTTTTAGTATCCTTAATTTTTCGCCCGGAGTTAAGGTCAAGGTAGACTTATTATTCCAATCCATAACTTCTTTAATAGTAGCACCAAATTGGCGAGCTATTCCATAAAGCGTATCGGATGCTTTGACTTCGTACAAGAAAGAGCTGTCAGTTGCTGATTGCTTTTGTTTAACCACTGCTGAATCAACAGCCATTGGTTTGGTGTCGACAATTTCATTCTTTTCAAGCGAATTCGATTCTATTTTAACCTGTTCTTGTTTGGATTGAATGGGCTGAACTGCCCAAGAAAAAGCTTCATTACCTAACTCAGCCACTTCCACATCCTCTATTGGGCCACTGATTTGGTCGACTGTTTTCGAATTATTTAACCGCACAATCGTTCCGGCCTTCAGTCCATTTTCATTCAATCCTGGGTTGAATTTCTTCAGCGAACTCAAACGAACACCTTGCTGCTGGCTAATTAACCACAAATCATCTCCGGCTTTCGATTGATATGCATTTGTGGCGCTCTTCTTTCTTTTCTTTTTCAGAAAATAATAAACACCGGGGCGGATGCGCTCATCAATTGAAATCTCATTGAACTCCAAGAATTTTGAGATATCCACTTTAGATCGTTGGGCCAAAGCAGAAACCGTTTCGCCTGCATTGGCCTTGATAACTAGAATTCCGTTAATATGAAACTTGGTATCGGTATTGGGTTTACCTTTCACATCAGCCGCTTTTACTGCCGTTATCTCAGGCGATTTCATCCATAATGAATTGAATTCCTTAGGAACGTTTCCTCCGGGTATTGCCACCGCGTAAGGTTTATCATCAGGTACAACTCCGGTCTTTAACCACTTGTTGTATTCTTGTAAAATGTTTTGCTCAATAGAAAATTCAGAAGCGATGTCGTTAATGTCTTTTTTTGATTTGGTCTCGTAAAGCGATACTTTCAATTGTGGCGCTTCTTCACATGCTTTTTCGAAAGCAATTTTATGGGCCAAAAATTTCTTTACATACCAATACGTTTCTGAATTGATCTCCATGTGCGTATCTCCATTGTATTTTTCTCCAAGCATTTCTTTTACACCACCTTTTCCTTGTTGATACGCTTGTAAAGCCAACACCCAATTATTAAAATACCAATTGTTTTGTTTGATGTATTTCGCAGCCCCGCGCGAGGACGACACGATGTTCATGCGCTCATCAACCTCTTTGTCAACGCGCATGCCCATCTCTTGCGCTGTGAAATCCTTGAACTGCCAAAAGCCAACCGCATTGGAAGGAGAAACGGCATCCGGCACCAACGAGCTTTCTTGCAGGGCGAGGTATTTAAAATCCTCCGGGAGCTCTTCTTCCTTGAAAATTTTTTCGATGATGGGAAAATACGTTCGCGCGCGTTCTACTTTCATGTTATAGTAGCGCGGACTCTTGACCAAGGCATCAACATCTTTTTGGATTTCGCGCTTGGCGTCATCGCGAATAGTCAGCACCATACCAGCAAAATGAATTTTGTGGGGCACTTCAGGAGATTGCGCGTATGAGGCAGCAACTCCAAAAAAAATGAGTGCAACTGCAAAAAATCTCATATTGCTTGCAAAGATAGAGAAAAGAAAACCAGAAGGGCAACCCTTTATTTTCTGTATCAATCGCCAATCAATACAACATCAATTCCTTCTCTTATCGATTTACGAAGATTGCTTTGAAGTTCTTGAACGCCAGTGGATGTATTTTTTCTTGATTCTATCCACTCATTTAAAAGTTTCCCAACAAAACAAGTTGAGAATTGTAAAATCTCGTTTTACCCTCTGTATCAATTCTTAAACCTGTTAATTTTCTTAAGCTTTGAAATATTTCCTCTAATTCAGAAAGCACATCGTAATCTATATAGAATAGTCTCTCATTAAATTTTTTGTCGGCCATATCATAAACATCAATTGCCATATATAGTTTGGATTTGTCATTTCTTTACATCTTAGTGTGATCCTACTAAATCTTTCGCATCATCATAATACCATCGCGCAATGGCATCAACAGATTTTCAACGCGCGCATCGTTTTGAATTTTGTTATTGAATTCGATAATCGCTTTCGTGTCTTTGTCGGGTTTGGCATCGAGGACTTTGCCGCTCCATAACACATTGTCGGCAAGAATTAAACCGCCTTTGGAGACTTTATCGATTACCAAATCAAAATACACTGAATAATTTTCTTTGTCGGCATCAATGAAAACCAGATCAAATGTTTCCGTCAACGTAGGAATAATTTTTCTTGCATCACCAATCTTAAAATCAATTCGGTTTTCAAGACCAGATTCTTTGAAATAGCCGCGTACGCGATTCTCCAGTTCTTCATTGATATCTATTGTAATCAATTTTCCATTGGGCTGTAATCCTTCGGCAAGGCAAATTGCAGAATAACCTGTGTAGGTTCCGATCTCCAAAATAGCCTTTGGCTTTACCAGCTTGCTCATCATCGATAGGAATCTTCCTTGAACTTGCCCCGAAAGCATGCGCGACATCAAAACTTTCGCGTGGGTATCGCGGTTGATTTTTTTCAACAAATCGTTTTCACCTCTGGTGTGCGCTTCAATGTATCGCTGAAGTTCGTCTGGTAAAAAGTCCATAAAAAATAAATTCTAGGTTGTAATTCTTAAGAGTGCATCATCAAAATGCTCATTTCATCGGTATTAAACATTTCGTTGGCCAACGTTTGCAAATCAAGGGAAGATGTATTTCTAACGCGTTCAAAAATTTCTTCCAGCGAAGTGACCTTCCCTAAATCCAACAGACTGCGCGCCATCATCATCATAAAGCCGATGTTATTTTCTTCTGCCATGGCAATTTGCCCTAAGATTTGCTCTTTAGAAGATGCAAGTTGT
>DPLR01000689.1 GCA_003541895.1 Cytophagales bacterium
TGAAGCGGATCCCATTTTTCAACCGATGGCTTCATCCGTAGAACTTTTGTCGGTGATTGCACCAGGATCTAGTCAAGCGATTGAATTCAATGACGGCAAAATTATTCTGTCAGACTTAAGCTCGTTCAGCGACTACGATTGGAACTACATCAAAGAAAATTTTGGCACTACAAAAATTAGTTCAGCGGTAAACTCGTCCGATCTAATTGCTTTGGTTGACTGGGCAAACCTTCCCAACTCCACCCATCTTTGGCGAGGTTTTTTAAATGACGTAATTAAATTTACAAAGAAGAAAGGACTGATCTTTCTATTTGACATATGCGATCCATCGAAGCGATCATCAACTGAAATAAAGGAATTGCTCATTCTGATGAATGATTACACAGAATATGGTAGCGTTACCCTGGCCGTGAACGAAAATGAAGCCTTAAAAATTTGGATGTCACTAAATGATCTTGAAAATGAACAGGAAACTATGCCATCGCTAACTGAAATAGGTTCCTTTATTTTCACAAAACTTTCAATTGATACGTTACTCATTCACCCGATTGATCGCACACTGGTCTTTCAAAAATATCAGACTATTGAAATGAAAGGCAGGGTAGTAACCGATCCGAAAGTTTTAACCGGTGGGGGCGATAATCTGAATGCAGGTTATTCACTTGGTTTAATGAAAGGGTTGAACATTTCGCAATGCATGTTACTTAGCATGATCACCTCGGGTGCCTTTGTTGAGAATGGTAAAAGCCCTAAAATTGAAGACCTTATTGACTATTTGAATTCTTGGGTTGATGAAATTAACCAACTGGAATAAAGAAATATTTTCTATTGATTTTGACTTTCATTCTGATTAAGTTTGATAGCAATTAAAATTTTTGAGTCAGGCCGTAAGATTTAACCAAAGTTGTTTAATCTGTCAACCGATGACCAATATACTCCTCATTGAAGACAACCCCGAAATCCGGGAAAACATAACAGAGATTCTCGAGTTGGCGAGCTATAACGTAATTGCTGCAGTTAACGGTAAGGAAGGCGTTGCATTAATGAAACATCATCAACCTGATTTGATTCTCTGCGATGTGTGGATGCCTGAAATGAATGGTCATGAGGTCTTCAATTTCATCAAACTAAACCCTGCAACCGCAAAAACACCTTTTGTGTTTGTAACTGCCAGTGCCGAAAAAAAAGAAATGGATGAAGCCATTGCCCGAGGTGCCGATGGATATATTTGCAAACCTTTTGATACTAGCGATCTGCTCAACATCATTGAAAGCTGTTTAAGCTAATAAACTTCAATCTCATCTTTATCTTGTTCTTCGTAAAGTGATTTCAATTTGGCCTCCGACTGATAACGGTCATCGTCAAAGAAAGGAAGTGAAGTTACTTTTGCTTGTTGATAAAGTCATCTCTAAATCTATAGAATGAAAAGGTTATTAAACAAAACAGCCTTCATTACCGGAGGGTTATCCGGCATAGGCAAAGCTTGCGCGATAGCCGCAGCTAAAGAAGGTGCAAATGTGGTTGTAGTTGATTTGCCCTCAGCCAATTCTTCTGAAGTGATGGAAAAAATAAAGGAAGAAAACGAAAGAGCCATTTTTATCGAATGCGATGTTTCATCCAACCTGCAAGTTGAATTGGCCGTGCAGAAAACGGTGAAAGAATTTTCAGGCATCGATATAGCCTTAAACAATGCAGGCATTGGCGGAGAAGCCAATCGCGTTGGCGATATGAGCGAAGAAGGATGGCTAAAAGTTATTGGCATCAATCTAAATGGTGTCTTCTATTGTATGAAGCATCAATTGGCACAAATGATCAAACAAAAAAGTGGTTCGATCATCAATATGTCTTCCATTCTTGGTAAAGTTGGCTTTGCCACAGCCTCACATTACGTAGCCGCCAAGCATGGCGTCATTGGCCTAACGCAAAGCGCAGCTATAGAGTACGGTCTTGATGGCATAAGAATAAATGCCATTTGTCCGGGATTTATCGAGACACCACTATTAGAAAAAGCTGGGATTAACGATACGAACAAAGAAGTAAAGCAAGGTATTGTTTCATTGCACCCCATAAAACGACTAGGTCTGCCCGGGGAAATTGCCAATGCCTTTATCTTCCTCGCTTCTAATGAAAGTTCATTTGTTACTGGAACATCCATTGAAGTAGATGGTGGATATCTAGCGCAGTAAAAAAATAAATTATTGTTATCACTTTAAATTCAAGAAAATGAAAACTGAAATTGCATCGGCACCAACAAGTAAAGTTCTTGATCTATTAGACTCAACAAAAAAAAAGCTTGAGGATTTTCGCAGCGAGTTAAGTAAAACGCAAGAGCCTGAAAAAAAATATCATTCCCTCAAAGAAGAATTAAAAACCTCCATCGGTGAAATGAAAGCGATGATTGATGAAAATGATTCGGCCAACGATGAGTTGATTCATTCGCTTCGCGATAAACTGGTGATACTGGAAAAAGAATTAAACGCTTCTAACAAAACAGTTCTTGAAGATCTGAAGACACATCTAACGAATATCAAAAATGCCTTGAACGAAATCGTAAGTCAACTAAGTAAAAAAGGCACCTTCAATGAAACACTTGAAACTATTCATGATCGCCTGCATCAATTCAAAATCAAATTTGAAATCATCAAATTAAAATTTGCTTTAGGGAAAATGGAAATGAAAGATGTGGTTAAGGATACTAAACATGAATTCACTAAAAAAATCAATACCTTAAAATCATTTGTTGATGAGAACGAGGATAGGATTGAAAAGAAATGGGGAAACTTCAGGAAAGAAGTAGATGAAGTTTATTCACATTTGAATAAAGTCTTTACATCCAAGTGAATTAAAAAAAAGAATTTCAGAGTTAAGTAATCCAGAAGAGTTACCCTAAAGCCAATTTTACATTAGACTAAAATTAAAAAAAAAGAAGAACACATTTCTAAATGTGTTCTTCTTCATTTATCACTTATGAATAATCAGGTAAGGATGTGTGGCGCTGGCAAGTAAACATTTCACCACGCTTTTATGCCACAATTTTTGCAACATGTTTTGATGATTGACCGACAAAATCAAAAGATCATTAGGAGACCACAAATTGAGATAATGCTCCAGGCACATAGGTACATTCTCAAATTGTATGCTTTCAAAACTTAACTTCTGTTTTGACTTCCACTGATTTGCGATTTTATTTTCAATTAAATCAATGTGCCTTTCTTCTTCGGTCGAGATGTCATCTTGATAGATCGAAATAAACCTAAGCTCAACGTTAAACCAATCGGCTAACCACTGTAACACTAAGAGTGGAGGCTCAGGTTCGTGCTGATAATCGTAGGCATACAGCAGCCTGTTAATTTTCTTGTATTCAAATTTTTCTGGAACGATCAGCAAAGGCGCCAGGGTTTCTTGAATAATTTTAATCAAGTCAATTCCAGCAGAATGTCTAGGCAAGCCCTCACTTCCAAATTGCATTCCAAAAATCATCAGATCATAACGATCTGCAATCTTGCTAAGCTTCTTATAAACATTGTCATTAACAACTTCTTCTTCAATGCCACAAGGAATTTGGTAGTTCGCCTTCAATAGGTCGTGAATCTCGTAGAGATGGTCTGTTTCATCGGGCCAATCACCGGCAAGCACTTTACTTTTTTTTGTTGGCGTTGCAGCCAAAATAATTTTTGCGTTCGTGTCTTTCGCCAATTGCGCTGCGTATCTAGAAGTTTTGTCAGCTGATTTCGAAAAATCAGTAGGACATAATATTGTTTTCATATCATTACCGTCTTTCTACCCAAAGAAAACAATTCATTACGAATTAAACGGAAGCAAAAATCACTTCAAATAAAAACAATGATCATGAAGAGAAAGAGTTGCACTGAGTTTAGCGATACCGTCTGACAAGTGTTTTATTTGAGGTGAGCCATATCATGGGCATTCGTTAAAGTTGACGGTAAGTTTATATCACAATCGCTCAATGATAAGCACGATAACCGATAGTAAAATTAAAAACCGAAAACATGCTGCACAGTTGGTTAGCCAACAGTTGAAGGAATACCACTTGCAAAATGGTGTGGTGGTTGCAGTTCCACCGGGGGGTGCTGCAATAGGTTTTCATGTCGCAAGAGAATTAGGACTACCCTTAATAGTAATCTCATGCAAAGAGATTGAACATCCACGCGACAGTAGAAAAAGCATTGGCTCCGTTTGCGAAGATGAAAAAGTAATTCACAATGACGATCGAGGAATACCCGCAGATTACATATCAAATCAGATCAATCGTCTTCAGCATTCCGCTAAAGTTGAGAATGATTTTTACAACGCAGGCAAAGAATCTATTGCGTTAGCAGACAAAACGGTGATTTTAATTATTGATAAACTAAGTAATGCAGATGCTCTGCTGGCCTGCATCAATTGCATCAAAAAAGAAAAGCCACTAAAAATTATTGTTGCCGTGGCGTTGGCCAAACCAGAAGCAGCGAATATTATATCAGGCTGCGTAGATGAGTTTTTATACTTGCATACAGATGCCGCACACTTTGAAAACGATTTTGACACTATCCTAGATGAAGAAACCCAACATTTCTTCAAAGTGCATGACAAGATTTTACATTGAACTTCTTAAACATTTTTATTATGAATTCTCAAATTCAAACTCCGGGCTTTACTGCCAACAAATCATTGCTCGAGTTAATTAATCACAAGTTGTTGCACGTTGACAAATTTAGCGACCGAATATTAGGAGCGAAAATCATACTTAAGACTGACAAATCTGATAAGCGCCAAAACAAGGTCTGTGAGGTCAACCTCTCCGTCCCCGGAGATGAACTTTTTGCAAAAAAAGAAAGCTACAGTTTTGAGGAGGCGTTCGCACAAGTAATTGATGCGCTTGAACGACAACTGTTAGATTGGAAATCAAAAACAACTTCGCACAAAATGAAATTGAATGAAATTCAAGATCCCGATTCATCACTCTGAAAGGTTTAATTCTCTAAAGAAATGAAAAATCAATTCACCATTCCATTTTTAAAACTATCGATGCGAGATGTATCACAAGTAGGCGGAAAAAACGCATCGCTGGGAGAAATGCTCACGCAATTAACTAAATATGGAATTAATGTTCCGCAGGGTTTTGCACTGACCGCGGAAGCTTATCGCGAATTTCTGAAAGCCAATGATTTGACTTTAAACCTCCAAAAGCAATTGAGTAGACTCAACAATCAAACATTAGGAAATCTGAGTGAGGTCGCATCCGAATGCCGAAATTTAATTCTCACCTCCTCTCTCCCTGTTGAAATTGAAAATGAAATAAGAGATGCATACGAAAAATTAAAAAACGAATCTCAATACGAGATTTCCGTTGCCGTTAGAAGTAGCGCCACCATAGAAGATTCGCCCACGGCAAGTTTTGCAGGACAACACAATTCCTTCTTGAATGTGAAAAATATAGATCAAGTATTGGAATCGGTGAAGAAATGTTATGCCTCAGCATTCAACGATCGCGCAATTAAATACAGGATCGATAATGGGTTTGACCATTTGCAAATGGCCCTGTCTGTTGGCATACAACAGATGGTGCGCTCCGACAAAGCAAGCGCGGGTGTTGCATTTACCATAGAACCAGAAAACGGAAATAAAAATTTGATCTACATCACAGGCGCTTGGGGCTTAGGTGAAAGCGTTGTGCAAGGTGCAGTGAACACTGACGAGTTTTATTTTTTTAAACCTACCGTAAACTCAAATAAAAAAGGATTGATTTATCGCCAGTTGGGAAATAAACAACAAATGGTTGTTTATGGCGAAGATCAGAATGTAGTATGGCAAGAGACCCCTATGGCGATGCGCGATCAATATATATTAACCGATGATGAAATCTGTCTCTTGGGCAATTGGTGCTGCACTATTGAAAAACATTATCAGCAGCCCATGGACATTGAATGGGCCAAAGATGGCAAAGATGGAAAACTTTATATTTTACAGGCTCGGCCGGAAACCGTCACTTCAAAAAGAAATTTAAATTTTCTTGAAATTTATCATATTCAAAAACCCAAAAAAGTTAAAACCTTGTGTCAGGGTTTGTCGCTTGGCCACAAAATTGGTCATCGTTTAGGTCGAGTGATTCGCCACC
>DPLR01000110.1 GCA_003541895.1 Cytophagales bacterium
CAACATTAAAAAAATTACAAGCGGTAGTACCCCAGACGTTGCAGAGAAAGTAGATCAGCTCTACAAAAAAATTATTCTGGCAGGCACGCACAAAGCCTCTTCACTCAAGGTGGCAGAGGCAGCTAAGGTGATCGAGAATTCGCAACGCGATTTGAATATTGCTTTTGTGAATGAACTAGCTTTGATCTTCAATCGCATGGGTATTGATACACACGAAGTGCTTGAGGCTGCTGCCACCAAATGGAATTTTCTTCCGTTCAAGCCGGGCATGGTAGGTGGTCATTGCATTGGTGTTGATCCTTATTACTTAACTCACAAAGCCGAAAGTTTGGGTTATCACCCCGAAGTGATTTTATCGGGGCGGAAGATTAACGATAACATGACGGTGTACATTGCCAACGATGTAATCAAACTGATGTCAAAAAATCAATTGCCCATTCACAACGGAAAAGTGTTGGTGCTTGGGTTGACTTTCAAAGAGAATTGTCCTGACATTCGGAATAGCAAAGTGGTAGATCTGATTCGCGAGCTATCAAGTTTTGGAACTCAAGTGGATGTTTACGACCCTCATGCCGATGCCGAAGAAGTGAAGCACGAATATCAACTGACACTCACTAAGTCTATCTCGCAAAAATACCACGCCATCGTTCTCGCTGTTGCACATACTGAATTTGGTTCATTGCCCTGGGATTCTATCAAAGAACCCAAAGCCGTTATTTACGATGTAAAAGGATTCTTGGATAAATCACTGGTGACCGCACGTTTATGAGCACAAAAAAAATTTTATTAACAGGCGGTGCCGGCTACATTGCTTCGCACACGGCCGTTGAGTTTATTCAACAGGGTTATGAAGTTGTACTGATTGATGATTTCTCAAAAAGCGATCGTACTCTTTTGAATGGCCTTGAAAAAATCACCAATACAAAAATCCGGTTTTTTGAAGGTGATTGCCGGGATGAAAAATTTCTTGACGAACTCTTTGATCGCGAAAAAATAACCAGCGTCATCCATTTTGCCGCTTATAAATCCGTTAATGAATCCGTGCGCGAGCCACTCCTATATTACGACAACAACTTAGGCTCGATCACTACGCTGCTCAAGTCGATGAAAAAATTTGACGTTCATGAATTTATTTTTTCATCTTCTTGCACGGTGTACGGTCAGCCCGATGTTATTCAGGTAGATGAATCCGCTCCATTTAAAAAAGCGGAATCTCCTTACGGTGCAACCAAACAAATGTGCGAGCGAGTGCTTGAAGACGTGACCTTAGCCAACAAAAATTTAAAAGTAATTTCACTTCGCTATTTTAATCCGGTTGGCGCGCATCCTTCTGCACTAATTGGAGAAGTTCCATTGGGCGTTCCAAATAATCTTGTGCCTTACGTTACACAAACAGCCATCGGCCTTCGCCAAAAGCTTACGGCATTTGGCAGCGATTACAATACACCCGATGGAAGTTGCATTCGCGATTTTATTCACGTGGTTGATCTTGCGCAGGCTCATGTAATGGCCGCAGAAAAAATTAGTCAAATGCCAACCAACAACGAAGCCTTCAATCTCGGAACGGGCGATGGCGTTACTGTGCTTGAGTTGGTGCGAAAATTTATTGAAATAACTGGTGTAAAGCTGAATTTTGAAGTCGCCCCACGAAGAGAAGGAGATATTGAAAAAGTGTATGCCAATCCCGCGAAAGCAAAAAAACTTTTAGGCTGGCAAACGAAACTTTCGCTGGAAGAATCGTTAAGGGATGCATGGCGGTGGGAACAGCATTTAGCCGCGAACAAAAAATGAAAGACATAAAAATGGTTGACCTTCAAGGTCAATACCTCCGGATTAAAAACGAAATTGACGCGGCCATTCAGGAAGTGCTGATGTCAACCGCATTCATTCAAGGGCCACAAGTAAAATCATTTGCCGAAGCACTTTCCAAATACAACCACGGAGCACACGTAGTCACATGCGCCAACGGAACCGATGCACTTCAAATCGCGATGATGGCTCTGGATCTAAAAAAAGGTGATGAGGTGATTTTGCCCGTGCACACGTATGTGGCAACCGCGGAAGTAATTGCATTGCTCGGCTTGACCCCTGTTTTCATTGATGTTGATGAAACCACTTTTAATATCGATGTGGATCAGATCGAAAGTAAAATTACCTCCAAGACAAAAGCCATAGTTCCGGTTCACCTGTATGGACAATGTGCTGACATGGAGCCGATTTTGAAAATAGCGAAGGAGCACAATTTATTTGTTATTGAAGATTTGGCGCAGGCGCTTGGTGCAGATTACACTTTTTCAAATGGAATGGTGAAGCGCGCTGGCAACATGGGCATCATCGGCTGCACTTCATTTTTTCCTTCCAAAAATTTAGGCTGTTATGGCGATGGCGGTGCAATTTTTACTTCTAACCAATCGCTGGCTGAAAAAATGAAAATGATTTCTACACACGGACAAAAAGTAAAATACCAACACGACATTGTGGGCATCAATAGCAGGTTAGACACCTTGCAGGCGGCTATTCTCAAAGTGAAAATAAAATACGTAGACGAATACACCCGAAAGAGAAACGAGGTTGCCGACTTTTATGATAAACATTTGGCCAATATTTCTTTTGTTGAGTTACCGGTACGAGCTAAAAATTCTACGCACGTTTTTCATCAGTACACAATCAAAGTGAAAAATGGTAAGCGCGATTCGCTAAAAGATTATTTACAGGAAAAAGGAATACCGTCAATGATCTACTATCACATCCCCCTCCATTTCCAAAAAGCGTATCAGCAACCTGGCGTTGGCGAAGGGTCATTCCCTGTAACGGAAAGACTTTCAAAATCAGTGCTGTCTTTGCCCATTCACACTGAAATGACCGAAGACGAATTATCTTACATTTGCCAAACGATCAAGGACTTTAATGGCTGACGAAAAAAAATATTTTGCTCATCCGACTGCGGTGATTGATGAAGGTTGTGAAATAGGTGACGGAACAAAAATCTGGCACTTCTCGCACATCATGCCCAACTGTAAAATAGGAGACCACTGCAACATCGGGCAAAATGTAGTGATCTCGCCTGACGTTGTGCTTGGCAAAAATGTGAAGGTTCAAAATAATGTTTCCATTTATACCGGTGTAATTTGCGAAGACGATGTTTTCCTTGGGCCATCGATGGTGTTTACCAACGTCACCAATCCGCGCAGCGCGGTAAACCGGAAAAATCAATATGCAAAAACAACGGTGAAGAAAGGTGCCACCATCGGAGCCAACGCAACTATTGTATGTGGTCATGATATCGGCCGCTTCGCCTTTATTGGAGCCGGTGCGGTGGTCACAAAAAATATTCCCGATTACGCATTGGTCATCGGCAACCCAGCCAAGCAAGTGGGTTGGATGAGTGAGTACGGACACAAATTAATTTTTGATAAAAACGGAGAAGCGATTTGTGAAGAGAGCAAAGAAAAATATCAACTAAAAGAAGGATCTGTTAAAAAAATAGGATGAAGAATTTTGCATTGATCGGAGCAGCAGGCTACATCGCCCCACGGCATTTACAAGCCATTAAAGATACCGGCAACAATCTCGTTGCTGCACTAGATAAATTTGATAGTGTGGGAATTATGGATTCGTATTTTCCACACGCTGATTTCTTTACCGAATTTGAACGCTTTGACCGTCATCTGGACAAACTGAAACGCATCGGACAAAAGATTGATTACGTAAGCATTTGCTCGCCCAATTATTTGCACGACTCACACATTCGTTTTGCGTTGCGCCATCAGGCAGATGCGATTTGCGAAAAACCGTTAGTGTTAAATCCATGGAACGTAGATGCGCTGGCAGATATTGAAAAAGAAACAGGAAAAAAAGTAAATACGATTTTGCAGCTGCGCTTACATCCGAATATTATTCAATTAAAAAAAGAAATCGAGGCCGCCCCCGCGGATAAAATTTTTGATGTTGACTTAACGTACATCACTTCAAGAGGCAAATGGTATCATCACAGTTGGAAAGGAGACGAACTGAAGTCAGGTGGGATTGCCACCAACATTGGTATTCATTTTTTTGATATGCTGTTGTGGGTGTTCGGGGCAAGTAAAAATGTAAAGATCAATTCTTACGAAGCCGACAAAGCATCGGGTCATTTAGAGTTAAAGAAAGCGAGAGTAAACTGGATGCTCAGCATCAACGAAAATGATTTGCCTGCTGAGGCAAAAGTAAAAGGCAAACGCACTTTTCGTTCGCTCAAAATGAATGGCAACGAAATTGAGTTCAGCGATGGCTTTACTGAACTCCACACCAAAAGTTATGCAGAGATTCTGAGCGGAAAAGGTTTCGGATTAGAAGATGCACGACCATCGATTGAATTGGCACATCAAATCAGACCTAAGAAATGAAAGGAATTGTTTTAGCCGGAGGATCGGGAACAAGACTTTATCCGCTAACAAAAGCGGTTTCAAAGCAACTGCTTCCCATCTATGACAAACCGATGATTTACTATCCTTTGTCAGTGCTGATGCTCGCCAACATACGTGAGATTTTAATTATAACAACACCACACGAAAAAGTACTCTTCCAAAATCTCTTAGGCGATGGCAGCCAGTTCGGTTTAAAATTAGAATACCGCGAACAGCCCTCACCTGATGGGTTGGCGCAAGCATTTATTATCGGTGAAACGTTTATTGGCAATGACAATGTTTGCCTTGTGCTAGGCGATAACATTTTCTACGGTTACAATTTTTCATCCATGCTTGAAGAAGCAGGGAAATTAAAAAGCGGAGCCGAAGTGTTTGGTTACTATGTGAATGACCCTGACCGCTATGGTGTTGTTGAATTCGATCCTAACGGAAAAGTGATTTCGATCGAAGAAAAACCAAAACAACCCAAATCAAACTATGCAGTTACAGGTTTGTACTTCTACGACAACAGCGTGATTGCACGCGCTAAAAAAATCAAACCATCGCCAAGAGGCGAACTTGAAATTACCGACCTCAACAAAAGTTATTTGGATGATGGCGAATTGCAAGTAAAGCTATTAGGCAGAGGAATGGCATGGCTCGATACAGGCACGCACGAATCATTGGTGCGCGCCTCCACCTTTGTTGAATCCATCGAAGAACGGCAAGGGTTAAAAATTGCTTGCCTTGAAGAAATTGCTTTTCGCAAGAAGTACATTTCGAAAGAAAAACTGCTTGAACTGGCTCAGCCTCTTAGCAAAAATCAATACGGTCAGTACTTGATTAAAATTGCCAACGAAAAATTTATTGCATGAGTCGGGTAAAATTGAGAGAGACAGGGTTTGATGACCTGTACATTATAGAGACACAGAAATTTGGCGATTCGAGAGGCTATTTTTCGGAAGTCTATAATTACCGCGATTTAAAATCACTCGGCATCGATATTCAATTTGTACAAGACAATCAATCGAGATCGTCATTTGGCGTGATGCGTGGTTTGCACTTTCAAAATGCTCCGTACGCACAAACGAAATTAGTCCGAGTACTTTCTGGCACCATACTGGATGTGGTCGTTGATCTTCGAAAAAATAAAAAGACTTTCGGCCAATCATTTCAGCTCGAAATGTCTGCTGAGCATAATACCCAGATTCTAGTCCCTCGGGGTTTTGCTCATGGTTTCATTGTTTTGAGTGATAGTGCAGAGCTGCTCTACAAAACCGATGAATTTCATTATCCTGAATGCGAAGGAGGAATTTTATTTAGTGATCGTGCATTGAAAATCGATTGGCGGATCTCTCCTGAGAAAATGATCATCTCCGAGCGCGATAAAAAACATCCGTTATTAAAAGATGCTGTTTTTAATTTTTGAATTATGAAATCAATTCTAGTTACCGGAGGTGCAGGATTTATCGGATCTAACTTCGTCCTTTATGCACTCGGTAAATATTCTGATTATAAAATCATCAATCTTGATTTGCTCACCTATGCCGGTACTCTTGAAAATCTCAAAGAAGAAGCAACTAACCCAAGGCATATTTTTATTAAAGGAGATATTTTAGATCGGCCGCTAGTTGAAAAAATTTTTCAAGACTATAACATTTCAGACGTGATTCATTTTGCGGCTGAATCTCACGTTGACAATTCGATCCTTGGTCCCGAAGCATTTATCCGAACAAATGTGCTGGGCACTTTCACTATGTTGGACGTAGCCAGAAAATATTGGATGGAAGCTCCGTTTAAATTCAAAGAGGGCAAAAGCGAAAACCGATTTCTCCATATCTCCACCGATGAAGTTTATGGCTCTCTTGGCGAAACAGGTTTGTTCACCGAGCAGACTCCTTATGCACCCAACAGTCCGTATTCTGCCTCAAAAGCCAGCAGCGATCTTTTAGTGCGAAGCTATTTTCATACCTACGGAATGAATGTTGTTACCACCAACTGCTCCAATAACTACGGCCCCAAACAGCATCACGAAAAACTTATTCCTACCATCATTCGATCTGCACTAGGTGGCAAGCCCATTCCTATTTATGGCAATGGCAAAAATGTGCGCGATTGGCTGTATGTGCTAGATCACGTGAAAGGCATTGACCTTGCGTTTCATCACGGCCGAGCCGGACAAACCTACAACATTGGTGGGCGCAACGAGCGAAACAACAATCAGATTGCGTCAACCATTTGCGGCATTCTCGATCAACTCAAACCGCGACTGGATGGAAAATCTTATCACGATCAAATCACCTATGTGCAAGATCGTGCAGGGCATGATAAGCGTTATGCAATCGATGCCTCGAAAATTGAATCTGAACTGAAATGGAAAGCCGATGAGACTTTTGACTCCGGTATTCATAAAACAGTAAAATGGTATTTGGAAAAATACAGATGAGCTACGCTGCCTTCTTCTGAAAGAATCGAATCGCTTGAATAAAAAATACAACGGCCAATGCAGCCATCCCAAGTAAAGCGCTGTTGGCGATTACACTCAAACCATTCTCAATAGACTTAGAATAGATTCCGAACAGCGACCAAAGAGTTACCAAACTAAATGCTAGCTCGCGGTAACGCAATACAATCCACATGCTGAGCACACAAGCTACGGCAAGCATCACAACCGTCCATGCAGCAGGACTTAACATCTGACCGTTCCAATCTAAGTGAACCAACCAAGCTGCGATATTAGCTATGGTAGCTACACATATCCATGACAAGTAAACGGTAAATGGAAGTCGGATTAAAAAATAATGGCCACGTGAAAAACTTTGTTTGCGAAGGATCAAAAAAATTGTGACGAGACAGAACAACAAACTCAGCATCAAGAAAACTGAAACAGCCGGAAATAAAAAATGCCAAGCCAATATCCAAGAACTATTGATCAAGCACGACAACACAAACCACGTTGTTAAAGATTTAAAATAAGATTCATGCTTTATAACACTTTGTGCAACAACAAAAATGGCTAACAGCAAATAGATCGCGCCCCAAATTGAAAATGTAAAGCCTGCTGGAGTAAATAAACTTGGATAAAAAGCAGAAACTTGAGCCGTTGTCAATCCATTGATCGGTAAAATATTGGCCAGAGCGTTAACCGTTACCATTACGAGAAATGCAGCTATATTGAGGTAAGGCCGAAGCAAACTTAGTTTCATGATTTAAATAACAGATTTAACTTTCAAATGTTCAACTACCATTCAAATAACCTCGGCTTGTTTGATCCGGTGCCGATTAATATTTTTATTGAAACAAACCTTTTGTCTATGAAATACTTCGCCCAGCTGATTTTGGCTGCACTGATGGTTGCTTGCAACTCGTCATCGCCCAAACTTGATCAAAAATATCCAATTACAAAAAAAGGAGAAGTGATCGATTCGCTTTTTGGTGTTCCAGTGGCCGATCCTTATCGTTGGTTAGAAAACGATACCACCGCAGAGACTGCCGATTGGGTGAAGAATCAAAATGAATTAACCTTCGGCTTCCTGAAAAAAATTCCTTACCGCGATGCTATCAAGAAAAGATTGGAAGAAGTTTACAACTACGAAAGGCTTAGTGCTCCGTTCAAAGAAGGAGACTATTATTACTTCTATAAAAACGATGGCCTTCAAAATCATAGCGTTCTCTATCGGAAAAAGAAAATCGATGGAGACGCTGAAGTCTTTCTCGATCCGAATACTTTTTCAAAAGACGGCACCACACGCTTGGCAGGCGTTTCATTCACCAAAGACGGAAGCAAAGTTTCATTTCAAATTTCGAAGGGCGGAGCGGATTGGACTGAAGCTATTGTCATCAATGCATCTGATAAAAAACTTTTAGAAGACACTCTTCGCGATATCAAGTTTAGCGGAATTGCCTGGCGAGGCAATGATGGATTTTACTTTAGCACCTACGAAAAACCAAAAGGAAGTCAGCTCTCAGCCAAAACTCAAAATCATAAATTATATTACCATCAAGTTGGAACACCTCGAAACCAGGACAAACTTATTTTCGGTGATGACAAAAATCCGCGCAGGTATGTTGGTGGTTATCTCACTGAAGACGAACGATTTTTAGTGGTGACTGCTGCCAACAGCACAACGGGCAACGAATTGTACATTCAAGATTTAAAAAATCCATCGGCCAAACTCATCAACATCGTTATCAACTTCGACAATAATCACGGCATTATTGCAAACGAAGGAGATCGCTTGATTATTGAAACAAATTTGAACGCCCCTAACAACCGGATCGTTGAGACTAGTCTGGCAAAACCAACTCCTGAAAATTGGAAAGATATTATTCCTGAATCGGAGAATGTTTTGAACAGCAGCACGGGTGGCGGGAAAATTTTTGCCAACTATTTAGTCGATGTTAAAACCCAAGTGAAACAATTCGACCTAAAAGGAAAATTGGAACGTGAAATAGAATTGCCCGGCATTGGCACAGCCAACGGTTTTGGTGGGAAACAAAAAGAGAAAGAACTGTATTACTCGTTCACTTCATTTACCTATCCGCCTACCATTTTCAAATACGATATCGCAAGCGGGAAATCATCGCTGTATGAAAAACCAAAAGTGGATTTCAAGCCTGAAGACTATGAGACAAAACAGGTTTTTTACAAAAGCAAAGACAGCACAAAAATTCCCATGTTCATCACTTACAAAAAAGGACTTGAGTTGAACGGGAAAAATCCAACACTGCTTTACGCCTACGGAGGTTTCAACATCAGTTTGACGCCCAGCTTCAGCACGTCTAGAATTGTGTGGCTGGAAAACGGAGGTGTGTTTGCTCAACCTAATCTGCGCGGTGGTGGCGAGTATGGAGAAAAGTGGCACTTGGCCGGCACAAAAATGAACAAGCAAAATGTGTTTGATGATTTCATCGCGGCTGGTGAATATCTGATCAAAGAAAAATATACTTCAAGCAATTACCTTGCTATTCAAGGTGGCTCAAATGGCGGACTTCTGGTTGGCGCAACGATGACACAACGGCCCGATTTAATGCGCGTAGCCTTGCCTGCCGTTGGAGTAATGGACATGTTGCGGTATCACAAATTCACGGCCGGTGCAGGTTGGGCTTATGATTATGGAACTGCCGATGACTCGAAAGAAATGTTTGAGTACCTCAAAAAATATTCACCTGTTCACGCACTGAAACCCGGAACATCTTATCCGGCAACTTTAGTTACCACGGCAGATCATGACGACCGCGTGGTACCAGCGCACTCGTTCAAATTTGCCGCTACATTGCAAGAAGATCAGCAGGGAGATGCACCGGTTTTAATTCGCATTGATACAAAATCAGGTCACGGCTCTTCCAATCTTTCAAAAGCTCTTGACGTTACTGCCGATCAATATGCATATGTGTGGTACAATATGGGCGTGCTACCTCCGCTGGCGAAGAAGGGAATGTGATACCTAAAGTAAAAAGTTGAAAGTAAAAAG
>DPLR01000280.1 GCA_003541895.1 Cytophagales bacterium
CCTCAAGGCACGCGTAAAGAAATGATTTGGCTTGATTCGGATCGGTTTGGTTGGCAGCGCTTTGGTGAACACATGGACAACACTTTTCTCGATGCGTTCATTGAAGGTGCGCATGTTACCAAGCACAATAAAAAATATTATTTACAGTTTGGTGCGCCCGGCACCGAGTTCAGCGGCTATGCCGATGGTGTGGCTATGAGCGATGCTCCGTTGGGTCCGTACGAGTGGCAATCGGATCCGCTCTCTATAAAACTCGGTGGCTTCGCGCGTGGGGCAGGTCATGGATCCACCTTTCAAGACAACAAAAAAAATTATTGGCACGTGAGCACGATTCAGATTTCAGTGAAAAATACTTTTGAACGAAGGATCGGCATCTGGCCCGCGGGCTTCGACAAAGATGATGTGATGTGGTGCAGCACTGCGTTTGGCGATTACCCTCACTTTCTTCCGGATGCAGAAAAGCCTAGTGAGTTTAGTGGCTGGATGTTACTGAATTATGCAAAGCCAATCACTGTTTCATCAACGTATGCAAACTTCACTGCCAATAAAGCAAACGATGAAGACATGAAAACATATTGGAGTGCGGCCACGGGCAATGCGGGCGAGTGGATTCAAACTGATCTTGGAAATGTGAGCACGGTAAACGCCATCCAAATTAACTATGCCGATCAGGATGTAGATCAGGATCGGTTGGGAAAACGCACCGATCAATTTCACCAATACAAACTTTTTTATTCACTCGATGGCAAGAAGTGGACCTTGCTCGTTGACAAAAGTCAAAACAAAACAGATGTGCCACATGAATACGTTGAATTGACAAAGCCTGTTCAGGCGCGTTTCATTAAACTTGAAAATGTGCACATGCCTACTGGCAAATTTGCCATCAGTGGCTTGCGTGTGTTTGGTAATGGTAATAGTGCAAAGCCCGAAAATGTGAAAGACTTCATCGTGCTACGAACAGAAAAAGATAAACGCAGTGCCTTTATTAAATGGCGACCTATCAGCAATGCCTATGCCTACAATTTGTATTATGGAACGGCTCCTGATAAACTCTACACCTGCATCATGGTGATGGAAAAGAACGACTATTGGCTAAAGACGATGGACAAAACCAAAACGTATTACTTCACCATTGAAGCGATCAACGAAAACGGACGGAGTGAAAATGCTGCACCAGTGAAGGCTGAGTGAGATTAAATTCCCGTCATGGTTTTTGTTGTGGCCTCAATTGTCTCATCCAAATCTCCGTAGGTCAAAGCATCTGATAAGAACCATGTTTCAAATGGTGATGGAGGAAGATAAACGCCATGCTTCAACATACCATGAAAGAATTTTTTGAAGGTGTCGTTATTTCCGGCAACAGCCGATTTAAAATCAGTCACTTCATTTTCGCAAAAGTGAACGCTGATCATTGAGCCAATGCGGTTGATCACGTAAAGCAATCCTTTTTTACTCAATACCTCGCGCAGTCCTTTTTCGAGGTACTCGGTTTTCTTGTGAAGCGAATTATAAATTTCAACTTTCTCATTCAACATAGAGAGCGTTGTATAGCCTGCAATCATCGCCAACGGATTTCCTGATAAAGTTCCTGCTTGATACACTTCGCCCAGTGGAGCAATCTTGCTCATGATTTCTTTCTTGCCACCGAATGCACCCACGGGCAAGCCACCGCCAATCACTTTCCCGAAGGTGATGAGGTCTGCCTGAATGTCGAATAGTTCTTGCGCTCCACCGCGCGCCAGGCGGAAGCCTGTCATCACTTCATCAAATATTAATAGCGCTCCGTATTTATCGCACAACGTACGCAAGTGTTGAAGGTAGCCATGCTTTGGAATAACGCAACCCATATTACCGGGCACAGGCTCAACAATGACTGCAGCAATGTCATTTTTATTTTCGATAAAAAGTTTTTCTACTTCTTCGAAGTCGTTGAACGAGGCAACCAACGTGTCTTCCACAACGGCCGAAGGAATTCCCGCGTTCACTTTGATGTTGAGTGTGGCTAATCCGCTTCCGGCTTTTTTTAAGAACGCATCGCTGTGACCGTGGTAGTGTCCTTCAAACTTGATGAACTTTGATCGATTAGTATAACCACGCGCCAATCGCAACGCTGACATACATGCTTCCGTTCCTGAATTGACAAATCGGATGAGGTCAACGCCCGGTACCATTTGATTGATCAACTGGGCCAACTTCGTTTCTTGTTCGGTCGGTGCACCAAACGAAACAGCCAGCTCCGCCTGATGACGCAAAGCTTCTACCACTTTTGGATGGCTGTGTCCTAAAATCATGGGTCCCCACGAGTTGATGTAATCGATGTACCGATTTCCATCTACATCAAAAAGATAAGCACCCAGAGCAGATCTCATGAAAATGGGATTGCCGCCCACTTGCCTGAACGCGCGCACGGGCGAGTTTACCCCACCCGGAATATATTTTTGTGCTTCTTCGAAAAATTTATCGCTCTTGGTCATAGGCAAATTCAAAATTTAAGATTCAAGGTTCAAAATTGAAAAAATGAAACGGCAATCAAGAGTCAAATCTTAAATTTTGAGTTTTGAATCTTGAATGACTTTGGCAAAGTCCTTTGCAAAATAACTCACAATAATATCTGCGCCTGCTCTGCGAATGGCGGTGAGTGATTCAATAATTGCTTTCTTCTCATCAAGCCAACCGTTGGCTGCAGCTGCTTTGATCATCGCATACTCGCCTGATACTTGATAAGCTGCCACTGGCACTTGCACGTTGTCTTTCACTCTTCGAATAATGTCTAGATAAGCACCGGCAGGTTTTACCATCACAATGTCGGCACCTTCTTCAATGTCGAGGGCGACTTCGCGCAATGCTTCGTTGCCATTGGCCGGATCCATCTGGTAGGTTGCCCTGTTTCCAAATTTGGGGGCGCTTTCGGCAGCCTCGCGGAACGGACCGTAAAAGGAGGACGCGAACTTGGCGGCGTAGGACAGGAT
>DPLR01000421.1 GCA_003541895.1 Cytophagales bacterium
CTTTGGTCTCTTTTCCTTCTTTTAGAATGGATGTAACCCACTCTAGAATTTCATTCGCGAATGCCTTCAATGCTTTAGCCATTTTTGGTTCAATAGTTTTTAAATCTGTTGCCAACGAACCTACAATGCAAACCCGATCTTCTTCATGGATTACATTGTAAATGGATAAAAACGCTCTAATCTTGGTCATTGCATCTTTTCCCTCAACAGAATTTTCTAATTGACGGAGTCGCTCGGTATGTTTTTCCAATAAAGCAATACCCAAATCGGTCTTGGTTGGAAAATAATAATGAATGGATGAATTCTTGATTTTCAGCTTTTGAGCAATGTCATAGAAGCTAAAGGCATTATAACCTTGATCGCGAATTAGCGTATCACTCAATTGGATGATTTGATCCTTAGTTGAAATCATGGCACAAATATACCTACCAATTAGTAGGTAGGCAAATAAAATTAACCGCGAGCAAAGCCTACAGTTTCACGGTATAGTTGGGGTGAAACATCTGCATTGTTTTTAAAGAAACGACTAAAGTAATGCTCATCGTTAAAGCCTAGTTGGTAAGCGATTTCTTTAACCGATTTTGAAGTAAGGTAGAGTTCGCGTTTTGCTTCTATAATAATGCGCTCGGATATTAAGTCGGTCAATGTTTTGTTAAAATAATTTTTTACCACCTTCGCTAACGCTTTTGGGGTAATATTCAAAAGTTGAGCATACTCGTTGGCTGAATGTTTTGTACGGTAATGCTCTTCAATTGCGTCCTTTAAATTTTGTAGTACGAAAGGTTCTTTGATATCGGTAGTTACAGTTTTATTTTCTTTGCTTTGACTTACTTTTATACGTGAGGCGGAAATGAGAAAAATTTTCAAATAAGATATCAGTAATTCATATTGAGCAAGCTCTGCGTTTTTCATTTCTACTTTCATCTGCTCTACAATTGATTGTAGTCTGGTGCTCTCTTCTGGTGGCATTACCGTAAAAGGTGGCTGGTAGATATTATTGAAAAGAACTCCATTGCACGCTACCTCTTTGTGGTGTTTTATGATACAAAAGAAATCGGGATGGAAGTTGACGATGATTCCTTCCAGTTCTTTGGCAGCGCTAATCATAAAAGGTTGATAGGGAGAGAAGGCCAGTAGATAATTTTTCCTTACCTCATGCTCTGAAAAATCCGCTTTTAGCTTTGCGGAACCTTGGTTGATGAGGATCATCGAAAAATAATTTAATCGCTGGATATGATCAAACAAGTGATTGCCTGTGAATGATGAAATCTTGAAGGCCAGATTTCCATTTTGAGGATTGATTAATGTAAAAGAGGTTTGGTTATCCGTCATTTTGATTTTAATTCTTTTAATTCGGCTTCCAGTTTTTTAATATACTCTCGTTGTGGGGCTAGCGCTTCTTCAATTTCTTCCTCTGTGTAACGCGGGGTAATGTGTTGCGGACAATTCCAATCATAAGCTTCAATATGTAATAGAATCATGCGCTCAGGCCTGTGTTTGTAATTTTCAAGCGAAAGCAATTTAAATAAGTCTGGTCGTGCATTCAACTCAATCAGTTCCGCTCGGGCGTAAATTTTCAGTCTGGCTTGTGCTGCATAATCCATCAAGATCAACGCAACATTGTTTTTTGTCGATAGATTGCCCACAGTAATGTATTGCTTGTTTCCTGCAAAGTCAATGAACCCAATCGTGTTGGTATCGATTACCTTTACAAATCCCTTCGGTCCACCACGATGCTGAATATAAGGAAAGCCATTTTCCCCAATGGAGGCCATGTAGAAACTATCGCGATTAGTTATGAACTCAATTTCTGATTCTGTTAGGCCAGTAACAACGTGCCGCTTCTCCACGAGTTCGTAAGTACCTCGACTGCCCAATCTTTTTTGGAACTCCTTTACCTGATCTGTGAATGCGAGCGATGCAAAGTTTTTATACATGATTACAATTTTCTTTCTGATTCTTGAATGGGTAAATCGTTGATGCTGGCAAATCGCTTGCGCATTAACCCGTGTTTGTCAAATTCCCACAATTCATTTCCGTAGCTGCGAAACCACTGGCCGCTTGCATTATGCCATTCATATTCAAAACGAACGGCCATCCGATTTTCGCGAAAGCCCCACAATTCTTTTTTTAGTTTGTAATTGAGTTCTTTGGCCCATTTCCTTTTCAGAAATTCTTTCGCTGCTTCGCGACCGTTGATAAATTCAGTTCGATTTCTCCATTCCGTTTCAACGGAGTAAGCCAAACAAACACGTTCAGGGTCGCGCGAGTTCCAGGCGTCTTCAGCAAGCTGAACTTTTTGAAGCGCAGTTTCTAATGTGAAGGGAGGAATCAAAAGAGTTGTGCTCATAAAATTTTGGTTTAGTTGAGTCGCCAGAAACCTGGCGACTCTTAAGTTTTTTACGCTGCAGTGGCAAGCCTTGTTTTAGGGAAATCCACTGTAGTATTTGCAGTGTTGTTGAAGTAGTTGGTGAAAATATTCAACGCCACGTGGGCGATGATTTCAGCAATAGCGGCATCATCATAGCCGGCATTTTTCACAGCATTGATGTCTGCATCCGAAACTTTTCCTTTTTTAGTGACTAATGTTTTTGCGAAGGTGAGAGCACTTTGTGTTTTCGCGTCATCTGACCTTCCTTCTTTGGCAAGCTCAAGCGTGGTGGCATCAATGCCAACCAATTTTTCTCCAATGAAAGTATGAGCCGCATTGCAATAGTCGCAAATGTTGGCATTCGCTACAGTGAGTGCGATGAGCTCACCTAGTTTTGCGCCAACGCTGCTGCTGGCAAGCGCTCCGCTAAATGAAAGATAACCATTCAATACGGCAGGTGAATTTCCCATGGTGCGCATCATGTTGGGAACCATTCCTAATTTTCCTTGGATGGCTTTGAACAAATCTTTGGATTTTCCTGTGGTGGTGGCAGGGTCGAGCGCATTAATCTTTTGCATAGTCTTTATTATTTAATTGTTATTGTCATTATTGACGATGCAAAGGTGTAACATGACCAACCCTAGTAAAATGGACGACTTTCGCCAAGAGATGGACAATTTTCCCTTTCATATTAAATTATAAGTCAAGCTAGGTTTCACTAATGAATGAGTCAATTCACAGTGCGGAGGATTTCAAAATTTGATGGACGTTCTTCCTGATGTGGGATTGATAGGTTAATTTTATCAAATACTTTTCCAAAACATGAAACGAATATTTTTTCTTCTCCTGATTTCGGGTTCATTGCAGGCACAACAGGTTTGGTCTGTTCAACAAGCAAACGAATGGTACTCAAAGCAACCATGGCTGGTGGGCTGCAATTACATTCCACATAATGCCATCAACGAATTGGAGATGTGGCAGGCAGAGACCTGGGATCCAGCTACTATAGATAAAGAACTTAGTTGGGCTGAGAGCATTGGCATGAATACGCTACGAGTTTTTCTACACGATTTGTTATGGCAGCAAGATGCCGAAGGTTTTAAGAAAAGGCTATCCGAATTTTTAGCGATCTGCGAGAAGCATCACATAAAACCTATGTTGGTAATCTTTGATAGTGTTTGGGATCCCAACCCGAAGTTGGGCAAGCAACATGAGCCAACACCTGGTGTGCATAATTCAGGATGGGTGCAGAGTCCAGGTGCGGCTGCACTTACCGATGAAAAACAATATCCGCGGCTTGAGGCATACGTGAAAGGCGTAGTGGGCGCATTTGCAAATGACTCACGAGTTTTATGTTGGGATGTTTGGAATGAGGTTGACAATGTAAACACCGATAATTATGCTGAACCGAAAAATAAATTGGAGATCGTTCAAAAACTTTTGCCAATGGTTTTTGCGTGGGCACGGGCTGCCAAACCATCTCAACCGCTTACCTGTGGTGTGTGGCAAATTAATTACAACGACTTCAAAGGATTCACACCGATTGAAAAAATTCAACTGGATCTTTCCGATATTATCAGCTTCCATAATTACAACGATGCCACCAATTTTGAGAAGAGTGTGAAGTTGCTGAGCAGTCATTATCAGCGGCCACTCATTTGCACCGAATATTTGGCACGAGGAAACAAAAGTACTTTTGAAACGATTCTTCCCGTAGGAAAAAAATACAACGTAGCCATGTATAACTGGGGCTTTGTTAAAGGAAAAACACAAACCAATCTGCCGTGGGATTCATGGCGCAAGCCCTACGTCAACGGACGTGAACCCGCGGTATGGCACCACGAAATATTTTATCCCGATGGCAAGCCCTATCAGCAGCAAGAAGTGGATGTGATCCGCTCGCTAACCAAACAATTAGGAAAGTGATTGCTACGGCATTACTTTTTGAACTTACTTTTCAATAAGGCCAATTTTTCTTCCATGCTTTCTTCTCTAGCGATGGGTCGTGAAATTGCTTTGGGTTTTGATGAAGTGGCTTCCGATTTATCTCTTGATATACCACCGCCAAACGGATCGCTCTTCATAGACAATGCGATACGCTTTCGCGCAATGTCAACTTCGGTTACAGTTACTTTTACTTTTTGTTGTACGGCCACCACTTC
>DPLR01000503.1 GCA_003541895.1 Cytophagales bacterium
TAATTTTGTGTATGGCACTGCGCAATGAGCCTTCGAGCCCATAATCTTTAAACCCTCGTTTTTTAAGGAGCCTTTTGGTTGCTTCAAAATTGCTGCTGATCACGGAAGACTTTGCCAGCGTATCAACTACCCTGATCGTTTCAGTATTGGAGAGGAATTTACTTCGACCTATTTGGTTTAGATTTTCGTTGGCTGATGCTAAGGCCGCATAATACCTATCGAGGATTTCGCTTTTTTCGTTTTCTTGAAAGTGTTTTTGTTTGTAGCCTTCATAAATAAATTCTTTGGCCGCGAGTTCAACTCGTTCAATATTTACTGATAGTTTTCTTGACTCATCTGTGAGTTGCTGAAGCAAAATTTTTTCGATATGGAATTTATTGCGTATAGCGTAAGCAGTACTGATAACAAGATAATAGAACCGAAGGCGAGCAACAGCTTCGCACGAATCTTGATGTGCTGAAAAAATAGGAACATTAGTGTTAGTGTATATCCAAAATTATAGCGTTGATTTTTGGAACAGATTAAACAACCGTTATCAAAAAAAGTAGTTGAGATAATTTTTGGTGAGAGGAAAAAACCAGAAATCGTTTACGGTGAGACAATGAATTTTTTTAATGTGCCGGATAGATCTTCACCAATATTAAGTTTTTAAATAAGGCATTAACATTTCGTTAATATGGATTAAGTTTGTTTTCACGGCAAACTATTTTAAGATGAAAACCAAGAAAGTAAGAGGAACCGTTGCTAAGGGGCTAGCAAGTATTCTACTTAGCCTTAGCATCACCAAACCTTCCGGAAGAACAAAAACCTATTTGAAGAAAATCGTCAAGAAGTTGACGAAACATTTGAAGGCGGATGGCGATAAAGCTCTCAAAAGGAAGAGGAAGAAAGTGTTATCCCCTAAAGTGGTGAAGGCCTCGACTAAGGACCTTAAGAAAATAAAGAAGAGAGTAGGCACAAAGAAATGACAGTTGTTCAGTCGTACGAATCGTTGTTCAACAAATACCTCGACCCATTTAAGGCGATGCTTGTCTATAAGAAGAGATCACTTTCAGACGATGAGTGGTTAAGTTTAGTTGAGCGAATAAAAAATAGCATCATTCAAAATCCAGAGCAGTACCTCGGTCGTGAATTGCCTGATCATGCCACAATTGAAGAAACGGTTTCCGAGATATTCACTTCGTTCATCAAGAATCAGAAAACTTAAAATCCGGTGGCTTTAAATTAGCTACTTTGCTGCAAGGCCATTTCAATTTTGTTCTCAATAATTTTTAAATTAATCACTGGAACGTTCATTTCTTTCGCTTGCTCGTCCCATCGCCTGAGTAAAAGGCTGTGTTCAAACAACGGATTATTTTCAAACTCTTCGGCCTCGTGTTCGCTCATTCTTCCGCCTTGATATTCGAGGGTTCTTTTACTAGCCTCAGATAATGAGTTGAAATATTCCGGAAGTTTGAAAGTCAAATATCTTTTCGCGTTCACATGGTTTTCTACTAAGCGAGCAATCCTTTCAGAAAAACCTCGGCTTCTCAAAAAATCAGCGCCAATTTGTTCATGGCTCTTCACCCCAAAATCGCCCATGGTTTCGTAAGTAATGGTTTGTATGCAAATGTGTCCAATGTCGTGAAAGAATGCAGCCAATATAAGTTCATCGTCAAAACCACCGTCTATGGCCAATTGAGCTGACTGCGACATATGTTCGATCTGAGATACTGGTTCACCAATGTAATCGGCATTACCATAGTTGTTATACAAGGCTATTATTTCTGATGCGATTTCTTTTGGATTGTTCATAGAACTATTTTTTCAGAAAGCTATGGCTTCGTATTGAAATGACATTTGAAATAATGTTAAGCAGAGATGAAATTTAAGATTGAAAAAATCAAAAATCCTTGACCTCAATAATTACTTAGTTCGTTGAGCAAGCACCTACTTTGCTTGAATGAAACCGAAATTAGTAGTCTTCGATTTAGCAGGTACAACTGTAAATGACAACAATGATGTAAGTAAGGCTTTACAAAGGTTGTTTAAAAAAATACACATTCGTATTTCCATTCAGGAAGGGAACGAGCTGATGGGCATTCCTAAACCGGAGGCCATTGGTATCCTGTTGGAACGACACCATTATCCTTTCATCAGCAAAACGTTGATAGAAGAAATGCACGCCTACTTTATGAAAGACATGATTAAGTTTTATCAGAAACATGCTTCGGTAAAAGAAAAGCCAGGGGCAAGCGAGATTTTTCTGCAGTTACGCGAACATAAAATAAAAGTTGTGGTTGATACGGGTTTCAATAGATCCATTGTTGCACCACTTCTGGATAGAATGGGCTGGCTTAAAAATGAACTCATTGATGGTAGCGTTACCAACGATGAGGTACCGAATGGTCGTCCCCATCCGGATTTAATTTATCGCGCAATGGAACTTACAGGGATTAAAAATCCTAAGGATGTTGCCAAGGTGGGCGATACCATATTTGATCTAAACCAAGGCGCGGCTGCTCAGTGCGGTTGGGTTATCGGCATTACAACGGGAGCCTATTCAAGAGAACAATTGAGCAAAGGCCCTCATACTCATTTGATTGATCACTTGAGTGAACTCTCCTCACTCTTCCATTTGGAGTGAGGTCTGTTTTACGAAATTAAGTCTTCGATGCCATTTGTGAGCGTTTATGTTTTCGGTAAAAGTAAATGGCGCAAAGTATCATCATCACAGAGCCAGTGATTGAAATGAAATAGCCGCTTCGAATAAAGAAAACGAGCCAACTTATTTTTATTAGAGAAAATTCTTTCAGGAAAAGCACGCCCACACTTCCTAAATAACCGAAGGCATCAGCTATGTACATTATAAATCCTACCGTTCCACCAATTTTAAATGTGGCCAACATCCGATCAAATAAAATACTGTTGAAGGGTACGTATCCTAAATAAAGCCCTAGGCCTGCCCCAGACATCCAAGTTAATGGACTAACCCATCCATTCTCAAAAAGTAATGTCGAAAAGCCTATAGTGATAAGTCCAATTATAATAAGAACAAGATTGGTCATGAGCGCCATAAAATTATTTCTGATCAACATTAAGCTACCCATAATGGCAAGAACAATAATAGTAATGGGAATTTCGGTCTGTGTAAAAATCTCAGGAGAGTTTTTATAACCAAGTAGTTGCAGCAGTTCAGCAAAAAAATTATCGCGAAAGTCACGGAAGATGGTGAGCAACGTATAAGCAAAAACAAATAGCACTATCCCAGGGGCAAATTCGTGAATGAATTTTCTCCGCTCGTCCTTTAACATGGGTTCTCGCTTCGTGCGTAGTTGCTCGTCAAGTACAGAAGGTGGAGGCACTCGCTCTAGCATCCACAAAAAAAGTAAAAGAGGCAATGCTTATAGGCAACAGGTTACAAAGGGCATCCAAAATTCAGATACGTTGCAATAGTGCATTAACGAACTGCCAATAGTTTTTGCAAAGCCAGCCGAAAAAATAAAACTTACCGAGAGCCCCGCACCGAGTATTTCAGTGGTACGCCTTCCTTCGAGATAATTAAAGATCATTCCCCACACAATTCCAAGGGGGATTCCGTTGGTAAAAAGGAACAGGATATTTGCCGGAGCCGGAACAATCGCAAACAGAAATAGAGAAACACCAGCGGTCACCACTAACCAAATGATACTCTGAGCCCGATTTTTAGATTGGAGTTCAGCAATAATTTTGATGCCTAAAAATTTTGAAAG
>DPLR01000634.1 GCA_003541895.1 Cytophagales bacterium
CTTTCCAAATACCTGAATCCGAAAGACGGCAAAGATGGAAACTATATGCCTTGGTTTGATCAAGTGTCTTTCAATCAGGCCTATCATTACAATGAGAAAGAGGACTATCCGATTTATAATTATCCCATCACTGGATTGACGTATGAGCAAGCGGTAGCCTATGCCAACTGGTGCTCTCGCTATTGGACCGACCGAAATGCTGCTACTGGCATTAACATAAAAGTTTCCTTTCGTTTGCTTTCACCTGCTGAGTTTGAAAAATACGAAGAGCGTGGCATTACCACATGCTTTGAAAAAACAAAACCCGAGCTTCGAACAAAGTTCATACAAGAGATACGCGATTGTAAGAACGAAAAACGCTGCGCGCTGTGCAACTATGCCAAGAAAGATTCATGTGAAAGCAACATTCGCCTAATGAATAAATTTGGAAATGAGACGTATCCTGTTGCGATATTCTTTGCCAATTGCCTTGGAGTATTTGATATGCAAGGCAACGTGGCCGAAATGACAAACGAAAAAGGCGTGGCTAAAGGTGGCTCATATATTACTTCAGCAAAAGAATGTTTGCCCCAAGCAGTGCAACATTATGACGCCCCGCAACCTTGGCTTGGTTTTCGGTTGATCGTAACCGTAGAAAAAACGAAGTAGCAGATTGTGATTTTATAGAACGATTATTTCTGCATCTCCACCTACGGGAAATCCCGTGCAAGTTAAAACTCTTCCCTTAGCCATTTCTTTGTCGAGTAGAACTTCGTTGCGGCTCATCCAAATGTGACCGCTCACGCAAGTAGCTGCGCACGTACCACAGCGCCCCGCTTCGCAACTGTATGGAAGATCGATGCCGTTAGCTTTGGCTGTTTGAAGAATAGTATTAGGAAATTTTACCGCTAACGAAAAACGCTTTCCCTGAAATTCAATTTTCACGGTGTGTTGTTTCCTGTCGGGCGGTATATTTTTTACGATCGGTTGAAAGTCATTGAATTTTTCTGTGCGAATTTTTTCGGGTAAGAAATTTTCGTTCAGCAAAACAATTCTCGCCATCTGCATATAATCGTGCGGGCCGCATAGGTAAGCTAGGGAATTGCCTGTAACAGCAAAATGTTGATGAAGTATTTCGGCTAGAAGTGATTTGTTCAATCTTGCCCGAAAGAGGTCTTTGCTATTGCTGAATAAAAAATGAATGGTAAAACGATTTGGAAATTCCTCTTGCAAGTGGCTTAGTTCATTGTAAAAAATCGTTCCCTCTACAGAGCGACTGCTATACACGAGTACTACGTTCTGTTGTCGTTGAAATAGAATTTCTTTTAGCAACGATAGGATAGGAGTGATGCCACTTCCGGCTGCCAAAAAAAGTATTGGAGCATTCGTAGGCAAGTATTCGGGCAACGTAAAAAAACCTGATGCACCAATGGTTTCAATGACATCGCCCTCAACGGCCTGATCACAAAGCCAGCGCGAAAACTCTCCATTCGCAATTCGCTTCACTGTAATCCTTAACTTTTTATCCAGCAAAGGATGAGACGACAAAGAATAAGATCTGTGAATTGACTTTGCAACCGGATGAATCAATGTTAGGAACTGGCCCGGCAGGTAAGAAAATTTTTCATCAACAAAATCAAGTACAAATGATTTGGTATCTGATGTCTCTTGTTGAATGGAACGAATGATCAGCGGGAAAGTCATCCATCAAAGATAAAACACGAATGCACTTATCAAGTTCGCACTCACTTTTGTTTATGGATTCATCATTTTAAAATAGTCGGCAATGGTTTCATTGTTGGCATTTGCGCGTGCTGCGCTGGTGCCAAAGGTCAATTCCGTTTTACCCTCTTGCATTTGTTTAAATACTGAATCCACAAATTCGCTAACGGGAGGATAAGCATCATGAATACCTTTACCACCGAGGTCAGTGTTCAGCGCGGGAGGAATCATTTCTATGACTTCAATATTTTTTGCTTTTAAAAGATGACGTAGAGAAAGTGTGAACGAGCGCAAGAAAGCTTTGGTAGCGCAATACACTGGGACTTTGGCGAGCGGCACAAAGGCTAGCCCGGAAGTAACATTGATTATGGTTTTTAATGATGGCAAATTCATGAACAAAGAGGCGAGATGCATGGGTGCCATCACGTTGATGGTAACTTCGTTCAAGGCCTTTGGATAGAATTCGTTATCCGAAATATCCATCCAGTTTTGAATGCCCGCGTTGTTTACAATCACATTTAAGTCGGGATGATTTTGGGCAATCCAATCATAGAGCTCAACGCGCTCTTTTTCATCTGCTACATCACATCGTTTATAAATTACATTGGGAATTCGTTTGGCTACCTCTTGTAACGCGTCTTCTCTTCTTCCGCAAATAATGACAGTGTTGTTTTCTTTTACAAATCTTTCGGTGAGTCCTAAGCCAATGCCACTAGCGCCACCCGTGATGAGAATTTTGTTGTTTGATAGTTTCATAAAAAGGTACTGTGAGATTAATTTATTTATGGAATAAATGCAGCAGTAACAACAGTCAATGGCTTGTTATAGTTTCAAATCAGGCCAACCTTGTCGGTAACTTCTTTTCACAAACTGATTGGCTGGTTCGAAGTTGGTGATCTTCATGTTCTCTGCATCCCACTTCAGTGTTTTATATCTTCCGGGGAAGGTATAACTCGTCATCTCGCCATACACCGGATCTTTACGCGTAATTTTTTCGCGAAGGGTGAAGCTCCTTAAAAGTAAATTGCCCATCAAAACAGTTTCAGTCAACGGTCCTGCATAGCCAACAAAAGGTGATGACACTTCCATGTTTCCATAACCTGCAATGCACGCGTCAACCCATTGCCACCAGTGCCCGTCCATGTCGCCTTCTACGCGTTTGTATTTTTTTGGAACGTTGATCACTTTATTCAACGACAATGGAAGCAGTACTGGATTGCGCCCACCCCAGCCACACGCAGCTTTGCCTTTGGTGCCGATAAATAAGGTGCTGCCTTCAAAGTCATTCAGCCCGGGCCAATCACCAAGGATGTCATTCATGTTGGCATTAGGTTCTATTTCGCTCGGACGTTCGGGTGTGATGCCGCCATCCATCCAATAAAGATCGAGGTCTTGTCCGTTGTGTTGTTTGAATTTGAATTTCAGTGAACAAGACACCGGCCCACTCTGTGGAAAATTTCCTTCTGTAAAAATTCCATCATAAACGGTGCTTGCGCTTCCTGATACTTCGGATGGATAACCAAGTCCTAATAATTTGAATGGCGGCCCCATGATGTGACAACCCATATCGCCAAGGGCGCCTGTACCAAACTGCCACCAACCGCGCCAGTTGAACGGCACCAAGTTGTCGATGTAATCTACATGTTCAGCGGTGCCTAACCATAGATCCCATTTCAACTCTTTCGGAATTTTCGGTTGAGCCTTTGGCCACGGAATTCCTTGCGGCCACACGGGGCGATCAGTCCAGCAATACACTTTCGTGATGTCACCCAGCAACCCTTCTTCAATCCATTCGCGCAAGGTGAACATGCCATCGCAAGATGCACCTTGGTCGCCCATTTGTGTAACTACTTTGTATTTCTTTGCTGCTTCAGTGAGTATGCGTGCTTCCCAAATATCATGAGACAGCGGCTTTTGCAGATAGAGGTGTTTGTTCAGCTGCATCGCGCTCAAACCAACGATCGCGTGGTTGTGATCAGGAATGGCAACGGATACCGCATCAAAATTTTTGCTCTCCTTATCAAACATTTCACGCCAGTCGTGATAGAACTTTGCTTTCGGAAATTCTTTTAATCGTGGAGCGGCCATGCGATCATCGACATCACACAAAAAAGAAACGACCGCGTTCTTCTTGGGCGCAGTGGCATAATGATGAATGTCATTCTCGCCTTCGCCTCCGCAGCCAATGGCAGCGATGTAAAGTTTATCGCTGGGCGCTACGTGACCAAGGCCACTCACGGCATAACTGGGTACAATGGAAAAAGCAGTCATACCTAAAACACCGGCACTTGTTTTTTTGATGAAGTCACGTCTCGATTGATCAACGTTTTGCTTTTGCTCTTTCTTCATTGCTGAATATTATTTGGATTTTGACTCGTGCTTTTGCTTTCCGGTTTTGTTCAGTGGCTTCACTGAAACTTCTTTGTAAAAAACCACATCGTGTTCACCATGATTTTGCATGCCGATGTAACCATGATCAGGTCTTCTGCCGGGATAAGGTTCAAAATCAAATTTTCTTGGAGGAACAGGATCACCTTCTTTATAATCGGTTACTTTCACTCCGTTGAGCATTACGATGGTTCGGTCGCCATCCAATGTAATCTCAAATGTGTTCCATTCCGGTCCGGGCTTCCATGCAATGGCCAACGGTTTTGTAAATGCATACAACATTCCGGTGGAGTGATATTCATCCTCACCTGATGTTTCGGGGTGATTGTCGATCTGAACTTCGTAGCCATAAAACACAGGCATCCACGCTTCTTTCGGTTCGATGGGTATGCGGATGAAGAAACCAGAGTTGCTGTTTTCTTTTTCCATATGCCAAACTACTCGAATAGTGCAATCACCAAATTTTTCTTTTTCCCAATATGATAGTCCCATGCCTCCGTGGGTTTTGATGATACCATCTTCCACGGTCATAAAGCCATCGCCCACGTGTTTCCATCCAGAAAGGTCTTTTCCGTTGAAAAGTGCGCGCCACTCTTGGCGATCATCGTTTTCTTTTTGAGCTTGGCTGTAGCCAACCGAACAAACAAATAGGGCGAGAAGAGAAAACCGTATCATTTCAAATTTATTTTTAGAGGTGAAGATGTGTATGGTTGCTGAAGAAAGTTAGTGAAATATTTTATCGCGGGTACCTATCGGTTGAAATCATTTCAAAGGTTTTCTATTCATTAACCACCGATTCAGTTTGTATGAAATGAAAGCAGAGCCCGACCCAATTATAGCACCGGCCAATACATCGCTTGGATAGTGAACACCTAAATCCATTCGTGAATAACCAACGGCAGTGGCCCATAGATAAGCAGGGGTAATAACATACCATTTAGGGTAGGCAATACTTACAGAAGTGGCTAACGAAAACGCTGCCGATGTGTGCCCCGATGGAAATGAATAGCTGCCTCCAGATGTTTCTTTATCGATGAACGAATACGTTTCGAATGGCCGTGGCCGATGAACAGCATACTTCAAAGCCGTAGAAAGAGTACCTGCCAAAATAAGACTTGTACAAACTAACACAGCTTTGCCTTTATGAGTGCTATCTTTTTTGATCAACGAATGCGTTACAAAAAATAGTGGCGTTGCAATGGAAAGAGGAGTAACGCTGTTCGTTATCAATTTGAAGGTAGGATCTAACGATCGGTTGCGATCGAGATTGATTTGCTTTAACAAATCAATGTCAATGTTCTGCGCTCGGGCAGTAGAAAAGCAAGAGATCAAGACGATGAAAATAAAACAGTACGAAGTGCGGTTCATTGGATCAAATTAAAAATCAAATATAAATAGGTCTAGTAACATAGAATGGATTTAAGTATAGTTAGGGTAGCACCTATCTACCCAATCTGATTTATGTTGAATTGGTTTTTTTCCTACATTTAAAAAACAAACCCCCTGTCTATGAAACTTATAGTTGCGCTTTTAGTCGGTGTTGTCACACTTAGTTACGCTCAGACCAACGATACGCCTATGGCCGCGTACGAATGGAAGAAGAATAAAACGATCATGCACGAAGGTTATGTGGTGCTTAAATCGGGCAAGAGGATGGAAGGAAAAATTTCACTCGTTGGTACACCAGTACAAATTGAGAAGATAATTTTTAACAATGGTCAAAATGATATAGAGTTACCCTTGGGTTCAGTTACTGCTTATGGGTTGACAAACTTCACTGTAAATGCTACTGCTTCGCTACCATCAGTATCATCAAAACAATCCGCTGTAAACGATAGCCCTGACTCATGGTACGATTGGCATAAAACCGGTACGGTACTCATGGGCAAAGTGATTTGGGCTTCGCGTACTCGCCCTGGTTATGTGGTGTTGAAAAATGGCAACCGTGTGGAAGGCGATTTAGAAGCGTCAAGAAAGGATAACAACCTGTGGCATATCAAAGTCAATAAAGAAAAATTCGATGCTGATGAAATTCAAAACTATGGCCTCAAGCTAACCGAAGATGATGCTCAACGCTTGAATGCCGAAGCTCGTTTTCAGAATCCACTTTCAGGCTACATCATTACAGGAACAGACAAACAAAATGGACAACTCAAAATTATAGATGCTTCGCATATCATGTTTCGTGGGTCAGACAACAACATCAAACCGTACGGCCCATCCGATATTTCTGGTTATGGTGTTATGACAAAAAATGGAGAAGTGCAGTATTTGTCTATCGATAATCAATTTCTTGAATGTAAGTTTGATGGTAAGCTGTTTCGTGTTTATCTCAACCCAAGTCCGACAACCGTAAATGAGAAAGCTACCAATCGTGCTCGTGGCTTGGCCAACTTTGCAGCAGGAGCAGCGTCAGTTTCTGTAGCGGGCAATTCAAAAGCAAGCGATGAAGATAACCGTGAATTCTTGAATAAAATTTCGGCCGCGTCTGACGCAGAATTAGAAACGTATGCCAATCAGCTTCAAGCGGCATACGATGCAGTAGATCAAAATGCACGAGCTGTGAATTCATCATTGGGCTCAGTGGGATATGCTAATGTGGATGTATCTGGCGATGTGAAAAAGCAATTGCAAAATCGATTGGCCTCCATTCAACTTGAACGAGTACGTAGGAAGACGGGTGATATTAAAATCATGAACGTGGAGTGGTTCGTCTCGAATAAAAAGACGGGAGAAAAGTTTATTGTTTACGAAAGCAATTACAAGGAAAAGATGGATGTGTTGTTGAAAGGCTGCGATCAATTTTTAATGGCCGACAAAAACAAACAAAAAGATTTGCAAGACATTGACAACATGGTGGATACATTTAAGATGGTAGATGGGTGTTACTGATAGTGTTTTCAGTGCTTCTCAAGAAATGTTGCTGACTTAAGTAAATGAAGAATAATTGGCATTTGCTCTTGGTATTGTTAGTATGTTCTTGTGCAGGCTACAAGTCAATTACAGGTGTAGCTGTTTCTGCTGATAACGGATTAAAAAAAGTATCTATCCCCAGTCATCATTTCACCATTACTTACTTTGGAGATTATTGGTTTCATCCCCTTGATCCTAATCAAACACTTAACTGGAGCGATGAACTTGGTCAGATTATCAATGACCAAAAGGGAAGGAAAATTTTATATTCAGCTCATACTACCGTTGGTCCATATTGTTCATCGGTAGGCGTATCGTATCCGGATACTTCCGTTCATAAAATGATTCGAAACGATACTATTCTTCTTCGTGAGAAGTACAAGGCTAGTAATTTGAAAATCGAAAGCAGAAAACTGATTGGCCGTAATTTCTACACGGTGATAAAATACAATCTGAGGCACAAGCAATTGAAAGTGGTACCAAGCTATGCCGAATATTTTACCAAGTGCAATCAATTTACTTTGCGCTTCATTTTTGTAACGATGGAGGAAAACAAAGAAGAGTGGTTTGACAATGACACTGA
>DPLR01000674.1 GCA_003541895.1 Cytophagales bacterium
TGTGCATAGAGAGTTGAAAGACCCGTTGACAATAGAATTAGCAAGGCAGAAAAAATATTTTTTCTCATAGTTAAATGGGGTTTGTTGATGTGAATAAAAAAAAGTAACAGACTCAAGCTATATATTCCAGATTTCAATAACAAATTTCTTGCCAGCCCCTTATCTCTTGTAGGTTTCGTCAACAAGCATTTTCAATACTTTGATTAAAATTGTTTACAAACCTACCTTTACACAAAACCCCTAAATTAATCTATGAAGAAAATAGCTTTAATCTCCATTGTAGCAATTGTTGTCGCTTTGTTGTTGCATGTTACTTATCTATTCACGTTAAAGCCTAGTGAAAAATATTCGGATGATACGTTTCTGAATACCGTAACGGAGAAACGCTTATTGATTATTGAAGCACATGATGACGATGCCATCTCATGCGCTGGAACCATTGCAAAGCTAGCACAAGAAGGCTGGACGATTGACTACATTACCTTCTATGGACGTTGGCACAAGGAAGAGCATGAAATGCGAAAGTCGGAACTGCAAAAAGCCTGCGCTATACAAGGTATTCACCAAGTGGAAAGGCTCAGTTTTGATTTGCAAAAAACGGATACAGTTAAAAAACCTTGGATGCCGATTCCTTATAACCAGTTTAATGAATATTATAATTTGGATTCTTTGCGCAGTATCATCCAGTCAAAAATGAAATCATTTCAGCCAACAATACTTTTTACCACAGACAACGTAATTGGTGGGTACGGACACCCTGAGCATGTGGCCCTAAGTCAGGCCGTGATTGATGTTTGTAAAAAATTAAAAGAAAATGGTGAATTGCCCGCACAGAAGATTTATCAAGCGGTGTTTACTCCAACACAAGCCGAGAATACAATTGGTGATATGACCCCGTTTCAACAAGGCAAAAAAATATATGGATGCAAAGGAATGCCAGAGCCCACCATCCAAATAGACATCTCTTCTTCTGCATCAAAAAAGAAAATGGTAATGGAAACTTATGTCAGCCAACAAGGGCCAATAAAAAAAGTATGGCCTTATTACAACTGGTATCCCTCATGGATTTATTTCAAGGTTTTCGATAAGGAATTCTTTCGAGTTCTTGAATTATAGATTTAGTTGCATACAACATCCATCCGCTAATGAACTTCTAAATTACTAGCGGCTTCGTCAGAGGTTTTCTTTTTTCTGCCCATCACCATTTGAAAGCTTATTCCCCATACATGGCCTGGCCCAAAAGAGCCTCTTCCAAAACCATGCCCCGTGGATGTCAAACTTCGTCCATAACTGAACAAGAGCATTGGAGCGCTGTTGTCATCTTGTTTTTTAAAGCTGAATCCAAATTGAAAACGAGGGCCAAAAAAATCCGCAGAACTGAATTCCCGAAGGCCAGTATTGTAGTCGGTGCTCACGTTCTCAGCATATAGATAGGCTACTCCAGCACCCATAATCACACCGAAATTTGTTTTGTCGTTGTTACCGGCTGCGCTCCCTAAACTTATATCAAACATCAATGGGCCGTCAAAACCAAAATAACGCAGGTTATTGCCAGAGCCACCAATCGACAATGGCGAACTTAAGGAAAGTGCAAATTTATCTCCGTTCATCAGTCTAATACCTGGAGAAATAGTAAGTCCTGGAAAGAAAATCAAATCACCGCCAGGCTTATTTTCGGCTACAAACAACGACAGCCCTGCTCTCAAATAAAGCAATCGGTCTTGTGCCATTGTTTGGTGACAAATAAAATGAACTACGCAAATCAAAATAGCTTTCCGAATTATCAGCGACATTGGCAAGATTGTTTTTTTGAAAATAGCACATTACAATCTTAAATAGAACGATACATATCAACAAAGCCCACTTTGTAAACTTTGCCATTTAGATTTAAGAATATTTTGTAGCTTGGCTAGCAAACAACCTCTAACAGACTATGGCTAACCCACAAAAAATTGAAGCGGGAGATGTAGTAAAACTTTCGTCTGATCCAAAAGTAATGACCGTAAGTCACATAGCCGGTGATGAAGCACTCTGTGTATGGTTCACTAAAGATGATAAGATCGAGTCGCACAAACTTGATATGGACACGCTTGTGTTGGTGAGCAAAAAACCTAAAGCCTAAAAAAACTAGCTTTAGTAAGACCCGTAGTTCGGTGTTAAGCTCTCTAAGGAAGAGAATGTATGAAATATCGTTTGTCCTTTTTTTACCTCAAACGAGAAATCATGATTCGACATTTTTCCATTCCCATTTTTTAAGATAAAGGTCAAATTGTTTTGTCCTTCTTTTAATGGAACTCGGCTATAGTATATATTGTGAGGCAGGGTTTGCCAATTCCTTGTGTCTGCTTTTTCGGTCAAGGCATTGAACACACCCAATACTGACCCGAGAGTTTTGTCTTCTCTTCTTAGTTCCATTTCTCCCACCTTTTTCAGGGCTGCTCTTATTAAGGCCTTACTGAATTCCCACGTCATTCTTTCTTGCAAACATTTGAATGCAATCTTATTCACATCTTCCAGCATTTGCAATTGGAACTCAGCGTTGTTAACACTGATAACAGCATCGGTAAAAAACGGCTTGCGCTCAACATATTTTGGAAAAGCCACTCTAAAAACTTCAAGGTTAGCTAGTCCATTACGATCATGATCACTGTATCCATCTAAGTTAAACGGGAAACTCATTCCCAACTGTTCATTGGTAAAATAAACCCACCCCGCTTGCTGTGTAGCAATGAAATCAACACCCCATTCCGCCTTCACGGGGCTTAGCCCATTGTGCCAGAAAAAAATTAGTTCAGCTTCCTTGGGTTGGTAAACATAATCTGTCATTTGAAAAATGCTCTTGTATGTTTCAAATTCAGTTGTAAGACCACTGAGCCAAGCCGTGCGTAATAGATCTTCTTTCAACTGATCAGGTGCACCCAAACCAAATAATACCTGATAATCCTCCGTGTAAATTTTATAGGCATTTCGATAAGCAATGAAGGCGTTATTAAAATCCTTGTCCGTTTCATAAGCAATACCCATCAGCACATTAGCGAAAGCATCTTCTTCATATTTATCTTTTGATTTGTATCGATCGCTTAACTGCTCCAGTCGGGTGTTCAGACGCCTGCATTCAACAAGCGCATCGTCAGTCTTACCTAGTTTCAGATAATTGATTGCCTTATAATACAACAGTAAAATATGTTCATGGTCTTCACCTTTATATGAAGTAAAATTGGGGTTGGTTAAATACGATGCAACTTCATTCAAATAATTCGTGTGATAATCTTCACCGAACAAGTAGGCCTTCTCAAAAAAATCATTGCTATCATCATATTTGCTCATCAATGACAATACAAGTCCATTATTTACGAAGTACAAAAATTCTTTTTTGCCATGGGCTTGCGCTGAATGTTGCTGAAGTGTTTGGTAAGCCTTGTCAATTTCACCATTCTCAAATTCCTGATTGAAAGTAAAATTTGATTGATAGTAAGTGGCGCATGAAGAAAGAACCAAGAGGAAAAAGAAAATAATTAGTGTGCGCTTCACCATTTGATTCTCTAATCAATATTCAAATGAATCTTTAAATCTTTCAGTGATCAAATCAGTTCTTAATAAATTTCTTTATCTCCTCCTGACCGTACCAAACTCTTTTGTTGGTTTC
>DPLR01000656.1:0-1076 GCA_003541895.1 Cytophagales bacterium
TTGATTTACACCATGAATCTCTGGTTCTTTTGGCCAGTATCTATGGGGAACATGCACTAGATCAATTCGTTTTTTGAAAATGTCTTGCCAAATTCTTTTTGAGGTACCAGGAATAATTGTGCTCTCGATTGAGACCAAGGAAACATGTTTAGGTACCTTGAAGATTTTTTCACAAACATCAAAAACTGATGAATGATCAGGAAGAGTACCTGAAACTCTTGTAGAAACACAGATAACATAAACATCTGCTGGCGGTATTTGTAACCATTCAGATGTGGCGTTTTGAAACCCATTCTCAATTGCTCGCTTAACGACAGTTTGATCTTTATCATAACCCCAGGTTTCAAACTCCTTTGTCTGAACATATTTTGCAGTAGGCAAACCTACTTCCCCAAGACCAATTATACAAACTTTCATGACATTGACACCTCATAATTTATTGTACGCAGGACAGTGTATGTTAGATTTGTTTTCAAAGTTTCTTTGCTGATTGTTGGATATTACAGTCTTACTTTTAAAGTTTAAGTATTCCTACTCCAGACAGATATGCTTGCAGGAACAAGATTGCAATCACAAAGCAGTAGTTCAGAATTGAAGTTGGCGCGGGTTTTGAGATTGCTATTTATGAAAAAAACGTGAATCATTTATTGCAAAAAAAAGTACCCCTGAAATGCCAATATTTTGATAAATCAATAAAGACTTCCAATTAATTCTTCAAACCTTAGCACATATAGACACCTAAGCAAGCCCCGCCTTTTTTGATTTGACAATACGAATTAAATAATTATCTTTCGGGAATGAAATGCTTCAGCATATCCGCTTGGAGAGTTAGACTCTATTCCTCGAATTCTCATAATTGATCGAAAGGTTTCTTTAGAGAACCATGCTCTCTGTTTTTGAGTTTTAAAAAAACGGCAAATATGATCTACTTTGTTTTCAACGTCTGAAGTCTCAATATTGCTGTAGAGGTTTGGAGTAATTAAATCTCCGTCATACTTGGGGATTTCATATTCTAAAATGAAGTGGTCTCTGTAAGTGTTCCAAGTTAGATTTGAGATTAATCCATGATCCTGATG
>DPLR01000656.1:1399-3531 GCA_003541895.1 Cytophagales bacterium
TCTTTAATTTCCGCACCTATAAACGGAAAGTATGATTCTCGAAAATTCTGAATATCTATTGTCTTTAACTTTGTTACTGAAAGAAAAGAAGCAGCACTTTCAGTTGCTTCTTCAGCTCTATTCTCGTTTGCACTAAATACAAGCCAATAGAATTGAGCATTAGGTATCTCCCTCAGCAATCTAAGAATTGTTCCCCCACACCCTATTTCTATATCATCTGAGTGTGCACCTAAACACAAAATTTTGGGGTTTTTTTGCGAAAAAAGATTTAGCTTAAGCATCCTGCTTCTCCGTATCTTTTAGATGGTCTCTCCAGATTTCCCAAAATGATCCATTGTTAGAAGCTAATTCGTCTAAACGCTGCTTGTCTTTGTACGTATCAAGACTAGCCCAAAATCCATCATGAGGATAAGCAATCAGTTCATCTTTTTTGATTAGTCTTTCGAAGGGCTCAATTACAAGGTCTTCTCCTGGTTGAATATAATCAAATATTTGTTGCTTAAAGACAAAAAAACCTCCGTTAATTCTCAATGGAGTATTGTTCAATGGACTAACACTTTTCACGTACCCCTGATTTCCAATTGAGACATAATGAAAAGTGAATCCAACTGGTTTTACTGCTGTAAGGCAAGCGATTTTGTCGCGTTTGGTAAAATACTGAATCATCTTTGAAAGAGGCAGATCGGTGAGAGCATCCGAGTAATTAGCTAAAAAGACATCTTGGCCATCGAGATATTTACGGACGGCCGTTAGTCGTTGACCTATATTTGAGTTAAGTCCGGTTTCAGCGAAAGTTATGTTCCAATCTTGAATTTCATTTCTTTTTAGTTGTTTTCTGACTCCATTTGAAAGCATGAAATCTTCTTGCGGATATTCGTCATAATCTAGAAAGAACTTTTTAATTTCGTCTCCCTTGTAACCAAGGCAAAGAATAAAGTCCTTATGCCCGAAATACGAGTAATATTTCATCAGGAGCAATAAAACAGGTTTTCCACCAACTTGGACTAAAGGTTTTGGAATATTTTCTGTTGCTGGATGGAGTCTTAAACCTAGGCCACCACAAAAAAGAACAACCTTCATTTAGCAACCCCTTTGATTAATGTCTTTATCATCGATTAGTTTTCCGCTTGAGTTATATACAGTCAATTCTGGAATTGGCACTATGAATTTTCCGCCCCATTCGCCAATATATGCCAATTGGTTCATTAGCTCTCCCTTAATACTCCAAGGCAAGATAAAAACATAGTCAGGTTTAGTTTCTTTTATCTTATCCGGGTTAAGAATTGGTATTCGTGTGCCACCTAATAGTTTTCCATGCTTGTATGGATTGCGATCAGCTGTATAGTCCAGAAAATCTGAGCGCACACCGCAATAGTTCAGAAGCGTATTTGCCTCTGCATGTGCCCCATATCCGATGATGGATTTTTTAGAGTTCTTGAGCTCTATCAGATAGGCTAGGATATCTCTTTTCGTATCTTTTACTTTCTCACTAAACAAAAAGTATTTCTCTGGTTTGTCTAATCCATCCTTACTTTCCTTTTCTCTTAGACAGGTAACGTTTGATGTAATCGGTTTGGATTTATCTTCAGCGTGACAAGCATAGATTCTAAGAGATCCGCCATGAGTTGTGATTTCTTCAACATCGAAAACTGTTAAGCCTCTACTCAAAAAGATTTTTTCCAAGACTGCCAAAGTAAGATATGAGAAGCGTTCGTGACTTATAGTATCAAACTGATTATTGTCTATTAATTTCATTAAGTGATGAAATTCCAAGGTTATAAGACCTGTAGGCTTTAGTAGGTCTGCAAGGTTTTCAATAAAACCGTTAATGTCAGGTATTTGAGCTAAGATGTTATTTCCAACTATCAGATCTGCTCGTTTATTCTGGCTCAATAACTGCTGCAAAGTTTCTTTGTCGAAGAAATTTACAATCGTTGGGATGCCTTTTTTTATGGCTTCTTCTGCAACATTACTGGCAGGTTCAACACCTAAAACGGGTATTTCTCGCTGCGCAAAAAACTGAAGGAGGTAACCATCATTACTTCCGATTTCCACAACTTGACTATTTTTATCCAAGTTTAGTTTTTTTGTAATCATATCAGAATATTTTTCGATATGTTTCAACCAACCTT
>DPLR01000531.1 GCA_003541895.1 Cytophagales bacterium
AGCTTTTCCAAACGTGTAAACGCAAGCGAAAACTTTATCCTCAAGTTGGTAGTGATTTACAAGCCCTTCACCGTGCGCACCAAAAACACCAACAGCGTGAGCTTCGTCTACGATGAGTTGTGCGCTGTGTTTCTCACAGACTTCAATAATTTTCTTCAGGGGTGCTTCATCGCCATCCATGGAATACAACGATTCAATGGCGACAAATTTATTGCCGGTAGCTTTCGTTAATTTATTTTCAAGATCATCAACATCGTTGTGTTTGAATTTTAGTTTCGAAGCAAAACTCATTCGTATGCCATCGATCATACTGGCGTGAATTAGTTCATCCGAAATGAACGTATCATCTTTTGAAGCGATACAAGAACACAACCCCACGTTGGCCGCATAACCGCTATTAAAAATAAGTGCGGCTTCTGCGCGATGAAAACGAGCAATGGTTTTCTCGGCTTCCTCTGCTTCCATGGAATTACCAGAAATCAATCGCGAGCCGGTAGCTCCCGATTTTAATGATGGATTGCCGTGAACTGTTAACTCAGGATGTTGCGCAAAGCCTAAATAATCGTTCGATGCAAAATCGATTTTTCCATCGGTCAATACTAAACTTCTATAAAGTCCTTCGTGTTTTCGTTTTTCTAATTTTGCGAGAAGGACTGCTTCAAACGAATGGTGGTGCACTGTTTACACGGTTTGATGTTCATGAACATCTTTGAACGCTTTGCGCGGAGTAAGGCCCAGCAGTTTAAACATCTGCATGTCTTCGTCAAAGTCCGGATTTGGTGTGGTCAATAATTTTTCTCCGGCAAAAATGGAATTTGCTCCGGCCATAAAACATAACGCCTGCTCAGCCAAACTCATTTCATTTCTTCCGGCCGAAAGTCGTACTACACTTTTGGGCATAATGATTCGCGCAGTAGCAATCATGCGCAGCATTACATCAATGGTTACGCGTTCATTATTTTCAAGAGGAGTTCCTTTCACTGCAACGAGGGCGTTGATGGGAACTGAGTCAGGATGTTCTTCCATCGTTGAAAGGGTGTGCAACATTTTGATGCGGTCATCATCGGTTTCGCCAAGGCCAACAATTCCGCCACAGCACACACTGAGTTTTGCTTTGCGCACGTTGTTCAGTGTGTTAAGGCGGTCTTCAAAATTTCGGGTGGTGATTATGTTGTTATAGTTGTCGCTGGAGGTGTCGATGTTGTGGTTGTAGGCAAAACATCCGGCATCTTTTAGTTTTTGAGCTTGTTCATACGTAAGCATGCCCAGCGTGCAGCACACTTCCAAACCCATGTTGTTCACTTCGGAAACCATTTCCAGCACGCGATCAAAGTCGCGGTTATCGCGCACCTCGCGCCAAGCAGCGCCCATGCACAAGCGCGAAGCCCCGTTGGCTTTCGCGGTTTCGGCTCGCGCAATCACTTTTTCCAACGACATCAAGGGCTCTACTTCAACATCGGTGGTGTAACGTGCGGCTTGCGGGCAATAAGAGCAATCTTCTTTGCAGCCTCCGGTTTTGATCGAGATCAAACTACTTACCTGAACTTCAGCGTACGACTTGTTTTCGCGGTGTACTAAAGCAGCTTTGAAAATCAAATCAAGTAGCGGGCTATTATATATGTCTCTAATTTCTCCTAAACTCCAGTCGTGTCTGATGGTCATTGTTTGGTCTTTTGAACAAAGGTAATTTCAAAAATAGAAAAAGAGAGGCAGGTAAAATATTTTCTTTTCAGTGCAGGTGGATAACCAGATTAAGCGTTTGATCTTGAGCGACTATAATTTTAGCATCATCGAAGGATGGCGGCCCGAATTTTAGTTTTGCATCGTTGGAAAAGCCCATCGGTTCAATAGGGTAGCCAAAAAAATTGGTGTTCAATTTTTTATTCTGGTCTTTGTCTTGAAATACAGCGATGGCGTACTGGCCTATCGGAACTTGTTCAAACGTAACTTGCATGGTTGCTCCATTAATCCCTTTGCTCCATCCGAGTGTGTGCTTTCCTGTCTTTGGAAAATTCGCTTTTTCAAAAATGGCGACATGAAGTATTCCTCCGGCTTTTAAATCTATCCCTTTTACTTCAATATTTACTTTCCCCGTTTGTGCATACGTACAGATGCGAATTGGCACTAGTAATAGAATTAGCAATCCGATTTTAACCATAGAAATAAGCGACAAGAAAAAACAAATATTTGTAGTTGACTAGAATAAAAGGAAAATCTTGCCAAACAATTTAAAGAGAATACTGTTACTTTGACATAAGCTTATTTTATGAGTGAATATTCAATCAAAGAACTTGAAAAACTTTCGGGAATAAAGGCACACACTATTCGCATTTGGGAGAAGAGGTATAAACTTATTTCGCCCAAGCGTACCTCTACCAACATTCGGCTCTATTCTGATAATGATCTTAAGAAAATCATCAATATATCCGTTGTCAATAATTCAGGAGTTAAGATTTCGCATATCGCTAAGCTTACATCAGCTAAGTTGAACGAACTGGTTCAGGGAAAAAGTAGTTCGGGCGAAGACATGGCCTCGCCCATTGATAAACTTGTTCTGGCTACGGCCGAAATGAATGAGCAGCTATTCTGTAAATGTATTGACACACTCGAAGCATCGCATGGGTTTGAAAATGTTGTTGTTCATGTGTTATATCCTTTTCTTCAGAAGCTTGGGGTGCTTTGGCATACCGGTGAGATTACACCTGCGCAAGAACATTTTGTATCCAACCTTATCCGTCAGAAACTGATCGCGGCTATTGATCGGTTGCCTTTACCTCGTGGAAAATCGAAGAAAACAATTTTGTTTTTGCCTGAGAATGAGCAACACGAAATCGGTCTTTTATTCGCAAATTATATAGCACGAAAAAAAGGTCATCTAACTTATTACCTGGGTCAGTCGGTTCCATACAAAGATTTAAAACAAGTAGTGACTGTTCATCAGCCCGATGTGCTCATCACTTCCATCGTTACTTCTCTGAATGACGATAATCTTGAAGTATTACTTAAAAACCTTTCACACGATTTCAAAAAGCAACTCGTTTTAATCTCAGGATTAGCCGTTCGTCAATTCGATTTTAGCAAATTCAAGAACATTCGGCATTTTGATTCAGCGGATATGCTGAAATCGCTCCTTTAACCGTTTGTAATAAATACGAAAAAATCAATAGGAACTGAATTATTTTTTTATACTTTTGTTTAACGTTTTATAAAAAACATTAAACAAAATGAAAACCGACAAATTTGAGCAAGAGTTGACTAGTCTCAGGCCAACACTGCTAGCTTTTACGCGAAAGTTTACCAAAAACCGCGATGAGTCTTTGGATCTTTTGCAAGACACCATGCTCAAAGCGTTGAGTCGCAAATCGAAATTTAGGGAAGACGTAAATTTGAAAGGTTGGCTCTATGTTTTAATGCGCAACATGTTTATCAATCAATATCGCAAAGACAAAAACACGGTTTCCAATCGCGTTGACGAATCGTACTTGAATTGGGTAGAAGAAACGAATACCTTTAATAGGCCTGATGGAGCTGCTCAGATAAAAGAGGTTTGGAAAATTGTTGATTCCATTAAGGACGAATTTGGTAAGCCTTTCAAAATGTATGTTTCAGGGTATAAGTACCAAGAGATTGCTAAAGAGTTGGGCATACCCATTGGTACAGTGAAGAGCCGGATTTTTCAGGCGCGTATTGAAATTCAAAACCAACTCATCGGCTATAGATGAAGAAGATCACAGTCATTGGCGCAGGTTTTTCAGGATTGTCAGCAGCTACATGTTTAGCCAGCGATGGCTTTGATGTAACTCTTGTAGAGAAACAAAATGCACCCGGTGGCAGGGCAAGAAAATTTTCAGCGGATGGTTTTACGTTTGACATGGGGCCCAGTTGGTATTGGATGCCCGATGTTTTTGAAAAATATTTTGCCAAGTTCGGTAAGAAAGTAAGCGACTATTACCAGTTGGAGCGACTCGATCCTTCGTATCGAGTTTTTTATGGAAAAGAAGATTTCCTGGATATTCCGGCATCACTTGAAAAATTGTGTGGTCTGTTCGATCAACTAGAAAGAGGTAGCGGTAATAAATTGCTTTCTTTTTTAGAAGAAGGAAAAATCAAATACGAAATCGGTGTTAACAAATTAGTTTATCAGCCGGGACTGCGTTGGTCTGAGCTTTTGCAATGGGAGGTGATCAAATCTTCTTTTCATCTTCAATTGTTTTCTTCTGTCTCCAATCAGGTTAGAAAAAATTTTAAGAATGAACGGCTTGTTCAGTTGCTTGA
>DPLR01000482.1:0-7313 GCA_003541895.1 Cytophagales bacterium
GGAATATTTTATTGTGAGAAGGCAATACTTGCACATGAGAGGTTGTCTATTGTTGACCCTCAGTCTGGAAAGCAGCCGCTGTACAGTAAGGATAAGAACCTTATTCTTACAATAAACGGTGAAATTTATAATCATCAGGAGATCCGCAAGCGGTACGAGAATTCTTACGAGTTTCTTACCCATTCCGATTGTGAGGTGATTCTTCCACTTTACAGGGATAAGGGTCCGGAATTTATTGAGGAATTAAACGGGATCTTTGCCTTTGCCCTGTATGACAGGGAAAAAGATTGTTATTTTATTGCCCGTGACCATATTGGGATCATTCCCTTGTATATAGGATGGGATAAGTTTGGTAATTTTTATGTTGCATCAGAACTGAAAGCGCTTGAAGGTATATGTAACAAGATAGAAGAATTTCTGCCCGGCCATTATCTGTACAGTAAGGATGGTGTAATGACCAGATGGTATAAGCGCGACTGGATGGAATACGGGGCTGTTGAAAAGAATGAAACCAGCATAGAAGATCTTAAGATTGCCCTTGAGGCGGCAGTTCACCGCCAGCTGATGTCAGATGTGCCGTATGGAGTTCTCCTCAGCGGAGGCCTCGATTCATCAATAGTTTCAGCTGTTGCAAAAAAGTTTGCAGCGAAAAGAATTGAATCGGGCGACACGCAAGATGCCTGGTGGCCACAGCTCCACTCTTTTGCAGTTGGGTTGGTTGGTTCGCCTGATCTTGCTGCCGCACGCAAAGTTGCACAGCATATCGGTACTGTTCACCACGAAGTGAACTTCACAGTGCAGGAAGGGTTAGATGCTATTCGCGATGTCATTTATCATTTGGAAACGTATGATGTTACAACCGTTCGTGCCTCCACACCCATGTATTTATTGGCACGCGTAATCAAGTCGATGGGCATTAAAATGGTGTTGTCGGGCGAAGGCTCTGACGAATTATTTGGTGGCTATTTGTATTTCCACAAAGCGCCTGATGCAAAATCATTTCATGATGAGACGGTAAGAAAATTAGGGAAACTTCATTTGTATGATTGCGTCCGTGCAAACAAAGCGTTGGCGGCATGGGGAGTGGAAGGACGTGTGCCTTTCCTCGACAAAGAATTCATGGACGTGGCCATGCGTTTGAACCCGAAAGATAAAATGGCCGGTAAAGGCAAAATGGAAAAATGGATTTTGCGCAAAGCTTTTGAAGATTATTTGCCCGAGAGCATCGCGTGGAGACAGAAAGAACAATTCTCGGATGGCGTTGGTTACAACTGGATTGATTCATTAAAAGAATTGGTGGCAGAGAAAATCAGCGATGAGCAAATGGAGAACGCCAAGTATCGCTTCCCGATCAACCCGCCCATGTCTAAAGAGGAATATTTTTATAGATCCATTTTTACAGAGCATTTCCCTTCCGACTCGGCAGCATTGTGTGTTCCATCAGTTCCATCCGTAGCATGCAGCACGCCCGAAGCTTTGGCATGGGATGCCTCATTCAAAAAAATGTTAGATCCATCAGGTCGTGCAGTGAAAGAAGTGCACGTAGAAGCTTATCAGTAGGGGTCAGATAAATAGAGAAAGGTTACTTCGTTTTGCTTTTCTGAGTTTTACGAAGTGCCTTTTTCTTTTCTTTGGCTTCTTTCTTTAGCTCTTTAGCTACTCTAGATGCAATTTTTTTGGAAGCTTTCTCGATTAGCTTCTGAACTTTCTTGGATTTGGTTTGAATGTGTAGAGAGTTGAGAACTTCGCCTAATGAAGTGCTGATGTGCTCGCGGATTGACTTTCTAGTAATTTCAGAATTCGCTGGTTCGCTCATACAATTTTCGTTTTCTTAAAAGTAACTTTCTTTGCGTTGACACCAAATGGTTAATAAAAATTTAATATTGGGTTTACCACGGATTTCGTGGGGAGTCTGCGGCAAAAGGGATTCCGTTGAGTACAATCATTGGGGTGTTTTCTTGACGCGGATGATTCATTTTTTGCAACGAAAATGAACCGCGCCCATTGGCCGTGGAATTATAATGGAGTAATTTTCCCTTTACCCACCAAGTGCCCGAATCATTGTCTGATCCCGCAAAAGTGGTTCCGTTGGGCAATGTGCTTCGATCGAGTATGGCTTCAAAGGTTCCATCTTGATTTAACGTGAAGCAAGAATTTGAAATAGCTGTATTGCCTGCATCTAAATTCACATAACACCAGCGCCCGACAAGCTCATTAGGCACTGAATCTTCTTGCGCCATACATTGGAATGTAAATGCAAGTACAATCAAAAAAATATTGACTAATCGAATTGATTTAGTTGGCATAAATGATTCTCAACGCTTTTAAGTAAATTCACTTCATGATCGTTTTAAGATCACCTATAAAAATAATTCTTTTAATTCTGTTTTGCCTTGCCGAACAACGGAGTTCAGCCCAAGCAAAGGAAGGTGAAATCAGTAAAAGTATTTTTTTTGGCGGAGGCAGTTACTACATCGATGACGAGCAAGCCGTTGAACTTTCGCGGTGGCTCGATTCCATCCCCAATCTTTTAGAGAAGTTTGAAATACAAATCATCAGTCACACCGACAACATTGGAGGCAGACGCTACAATTTGTGGTTATCAGGTATGCGAAGCCAAATGGTGCATGGGTTGTTGATCAAAAAAGATATTCCAGAACGAATAATCCATATCAAAGACTGGGGTTCAGAAAATCCAGTTTATTCCAACGATTCATACGGTGGTCTGCACATGAATCGCAGGGTAGATGTAGTTCTTCATCCCATCGTTTTTTAGAAGTTTTCAAGTCCGCTTTCGGACACCATTTTGCATTTACGGACGACCTCTGTGCAGCTAAAACCCTATTTCTGCGTCATAAGTCAAGAATTTGCTACTGGCATTATTTTGGGCAATAACCACACAATCGTATGATAAAACTTAAAGACATTGATAAGTATGTTGACTCTCGCTTTCAACGTACGTTCATTTTAAAAGGCATTGACCTTGAAGTTCAACAGGGCGAATTTCTCACCATCATGGGCCCGAGCGGTGCAGGCAAATCATCGCTGATGAATATTATCGGCATGCTCGATGAGCCATCGGCCGGTGAATATTTTTTCTTTGATGAGCCGGTGCATAAAATGAAAGAGAAACAGAAAAGCGAAATGCACAAAAACTACATTGGCTTTATTTTTCAGGCCTATCATTTGATCGATGAGCTGACGGTTTACGAAAACATCGAGACCCCACTTTTGTACAAAGGCATCAATGGAAGTCAACGAAAAAGTTTGGTGGCCGAAATGCTGGATCGATTCAACATGGTGGCAAAAAAGGATTTGTTCCCAGAGCAGCTGAGCGGAGGTCAACAACAATTGGTTGGTATTGCCCGCGCTATTGTTGGTGAGCCAAAATTATTATTGGCCGATGAGCCCACCGGAAACCTGCATTCGGATCAGGGCAGACAGATCATGGATATTTTTCAAAAGCTGAACGAAGAGGGAATAACCATTATACAAGTAACGCACTCGGAAGAGAATGCACGCAGAGGCAAACGAATTGTACGAATTGCCGATGGTGCTGTGGCAGCAGATGAATTAGTGAAATAGTAAGAAAAGATATGAAAAGAATTTTCGTAGTAGTTTTATTTAGTGCATTTGTGGTTGGCTTGAACGCGCAAAATGCAACGCAGTCTAAGATTTTAACCTTCGAGGATGCGATTAAAATTGCCCTGAAGAATGGAATGTTGCTCAATCAACAAAGAAATAATCTTGAGTATAACAAAATGCTTAAAACTAGTGCGATTGCCGGATTGGGTCCTTCAATTTCTGGTACAGTGCAAGCGTATCAAACCAATGGTAACTCATTCATTCAGCAACAAGGTGTGGTGAATGGTACTGTTGACGCATTCAACGCTTTTTTAAATGCGAACATAAATTTGTTCAATGGCTTTTCTCAAATCAACCGTATAAAACAGGCAGACAATGCCCTTGACGCTCAACTTTACTTTGTCAATCGCACGGCTCAGGATATTATTAATACGGTCGCTACTCAATATTTGGCTGTGCTGTTGAATAAAGAACTTCTTCGAATTGCCCAGGAAAATTATAATGCACAAGACAAACTTCTGTTGCAAATCCAAGAGCAAGTGAAATTGGGTGCGCGGTCACCTGTTGATGAATACAATCAGTTGTCTCAGACAAAAGCCGCGCAGCTTCGAATGCTTCAAGCAGAAGTCAATCAGGTTAACGACCGCGCCTTGTTAGCTCAAACTCTTTTGATCGATTCTTTTGAAGAACTGGAATTGGTAAGACCCTCGTCTTGGGATATCAACGAAATGACTTCAAAAGAATTGGAATTACACAACCTTTATGAAACCGCTTTAAAACAACGAGGAGATTATCAACGTGCTGAAAAGAATGAAATGGCGGCTAAGTATAATATGGAGGTGAACCGTGCGCTCATGTTGCCAACGCTTTCCGCCTTCGCATCATATGGATCTGCTTACAATAAAAAACAAGGTGATAACACGGCTCTTTCATTTAATGATCAGTTTAAAGTTGTCAACGTTCGCAAACAATATGGATTACAATTAAGTATTCCAATATTCGGGGGCTTTCAAAATAGAACTACCTATGTCCAGCAACGGGTCAATTACCTCAACAGCAAAGCAACGCTACGCAATGCAGAAGTATTAGTGAAGACGGATGTGTATCGCGCATATCAGAATTTTGAACTGTATAAAAAGACGTATGCTGTAACTCTAGACCAGCAAAAGGCAGCCGAAGTTGCCAACGAATATGAGGTTGAGCGATACAACCTTGGCGTTACCAACTTCGTTGACTATGCTAATGCAAACCGCGTTCTAGTCCAAGCTCAAACTGACAAGGCCCAAGCCGAGTACCGTTTACTGTTCCAAAAGATACTTGTGGATTATGCTGTTGGTACTTTAAAGCCCGAAGACATGCAATAGCCGATTTCCGAAAAATCCTTACATTTGCAGCCCTGCTCAAAAGAGTAGGGCTGTTTTGTTCGTAAAACAGCAATGTAAAACCAATTTGTTGCGGCCAATGCCCGTCCGCAGCATGTAAACAGGGCAAAAATTTATGGCAAAAGTTCAAAAAGAAACATCTAAAGATTCAAAGCCAAAAGGTGAAGGCCAGGCAAAAAAAACGTTGGCGGTAAAAGGTGCCGAAGCTAACGTAGATGTAAAGACAGCAGAAGCTGAACTCCAGGAAGACGATTTAGCAGCATTCAAGGCTCAAAAGAAAAGAGAAGAAGAAGAAGGTATTGGTCGCGTGATTCGTGATGTAACCGCTCGCAAGTCTGCAACGGCTAGCGTATCTCTCGAAAATTTCGATTGGGAAGCGTTTGATAAAAAAGGTTTTGGCGAAGGATATTCTTCGGTACAGCGCAAAGAGATGGATCAGCTTTATGGTGGTGCCATCACTTCAGTAAGTGAGAGCGAAGTAGTTCTCGGTACCGTAGTTGGCATCAACGACCGCGATGTGATTTTAAACATTGGTTTCAAATCAGACGGCTTGGTGCCGTTAGCTGAATTCAAAGACATGCCCAATCTAAAAATTGGCGATGCCGTTGATCTCTTCATTGAAGAGCGCGAAAACGCCATGGGCCAGTTAGTTCTTTCACGCAGAAAAGCGAAGTTGGTGAAAGGATGGGAATACGTTCAGACGGCTCTCGACAAAGATCAGGTGATTGAAGGTTTTGTGAAACGCAGAACCAAAGGTGGTTTGATTGTTGATGTGTTTGGCATCGAAGCATTCTTGCCGGGTTCACAAATTGATGTGAAGCCGATCCGCGATTTCGATATTTATGTAAACAAAGCGATCGAGGTAAAAGTGGTGAAGATCAACTATACCAACGACAACGTAGTTGTTTCGCATAAGGTGTTGATTGAAAAAGATCTTGAACAACAAAAGGCAGCCATCCTTACTAACCTTGAAAAAGGACAAGTACTCGAAGGTGTGATCAAGAACATGACCAACTTCGGTGTGTTCATTGATCTTGGTGGTGTAGATGGCTTGTTGCACATTACAGATATTTCATGGGGCCGCATTAACCACCCTGAAGAGTTGTTGAAACTTGATCAGGTGGTGAAAGTGGTTGTGCTTGATTTTGATGAAGATAAGAAGAGAATCTCTTTGGGCATGAAGCAACTCACGCCTCATCCTTGGGATTCATTGTCGGCTGAAGTTGTGGTTGGTCATAAAGTAAAAGGCAAAATCGTTAATGTTGCCGACTATGGTGCGTTCCTTGAACTGCAACCTGGTGTTGAAGGTTTGATCCACGTTTCAGAAATGAGCTGGTCACAACATTTGCGCAATCCACAAGACTTCCTCAAAGTTGGCGATGAACTCGAAGCTGTTGTTCTTACTATCGATCGCAACGAACGCAAGATGAGCCTCGGCATTAAGCAATTGACTGAAGATCCTTGGACTCGTCAAGATGTTCTTTCAAAATATGCGGTGGGTACACGTCATAAAGGAATTGTGCGCAACCTTACCAACTTCGGTTTATTCATTGAATTAGAAGAAGGTATTGATGGCTTGGTACACGTTTCAGATTTAAGCTGGACCAAAAAGATCAAGCATCCTTCAGAGTTTACCAAAGTAGGAGACTCTATCGAGGTGCAAGTGCTCGAACTTGATGCAGTGAATCGTAGATTGGCATTGAGCCATAAGCACCTCGAAGAAAATCCTTGGGATACTTTCGAAACAATTTTCACAGCAGGCTCAACTCACAAAGGAACTATCATCAACAAGAATGATAAGGGTGTTGTGGTAGAATTGCCTTACGGAATCGAAGGATTCTGTTCATTGAAAAATTTGGCAAAAGAAGATGGCAGTAAAGCTGAAGTAGGAGAATCTTACGACTTCAAAGTATTGGAGTTCTCTAAAGAAGACAGAAGAATTACTCTTAGCTTAAAAGCTACATGGTCTGTTGAAGAAGAGAAGGCGGCAGCTGCTCCTAAGAAGAAAGCACAGCCTAAAGGCAAGACGATCGATAAGATCAACCAAGAAGCTGAGAAATCAACTTTGGGTGATATCGAAGCGTTGAGTGCATTGAAGGAGAAGATGAAAGGAACTCCTAAAGCTGAATAATTTTTATTAAAGGTATTTGGGGATGAGATCAGCAAGTGAATTAAATTTGTTTCTGATCTCGTCCCAAATACTTTAAAAGGTTCCGTGGCCGAGTGTCCCGAAATTTCGGGATGAGCTCTGCAAAATCGGGTAGAAAATAAAAAGGTTCCGTGGCCGAGTGGCTAGGCTGAGCTCTGCAAAAGCTCCTACAGCGGTTCGAATCCGCTCGAGACCTC
>DPLR01000482.1:7569-7923 GCA_003541895.1 Cytophagales bacterium
AAAGGCTAATCGAGAGATTAGCCTTTTTCATTTGTGTGGATGGATGTTTTATTTTGTTGGCGCAACAACAATGTTGAAGTTGAACATTCCATTCTGAAGTTTTGAATAAAGGCGCACCCAGATTGGAAGGAGTTGTTCTGTTCCTCTTGCTGTTGTGATGTCTCCAAGGTCAATGATGTTGGTTTCTTTCCAACCGAACGATTTCAAAATTTCTGTTACAGATGATTTTGCTGTTCCATCATTGCCGCTCATAAATACATTGTGATCTCCGGGCAACGCAGCAGGGTTCACCATCAAATAGCAATTCATCGTGTTGAGTGTCTTCACTACTTTGGTTTCGGGGAAGGTGCGTTG
>DPLR01000136.1:0-5142 GCA_003541895.1 Cytophagales bacterium
AGCAACGGACTTACCTCTGCACGCCACGATGTTTTTCATAATGAGTACGCAAAAAAATATCCGGAGTCTTTTGATGAAAGAGTACCTCCTGAATTGATCTATTCAGGAAAATATAAAGTGACAGATGAAGTTGAAGGTGCGCCTGTAAATGTTGGCAAACTTGTGCTTGCACCAACTCGCACGTACGCTCCTGTGGTTATTGACGTTTTAAGAAATCTGCGATCTCAAATACACGGCATGGTTCATTGTAGTGGTGGCGCACAGACAAAAGTCTTACACTTCATTGATCGGTTGCATGTAATAAAGGATAACCTCTTCGATGTTCCACCATTGTTCAAACTTATCCACGAGTGCAGCAACACCGACTGGAAGGAAATGTATAAGGTCTTTAACATGGGCCATCGGTTTGAAATTTATTTAGACGAGAAACATGCTGCTGATGTCATTTCCATTTCAAAAAGTTATGGTGTTGATGCCAGAGTTATTGGTCGTGTTGAAAATTCACCCCAGAAAAAAGTGACCATCAAATCTTCCGTGGGGGAATTTGAATATCAATAGCTCCCCAAATATTTTCTGAGGAACCACTCCACAGAAATCAAACAAAGTATCAAGAAGAAAAACCATTGAGCTTGTACTAGCGGGCTAAACTTTTCTTCGCTATGCACCAGACTTTTGGCTTCGGTTTTTTGATAATCTGAAAGTAGCACATCGACCTGATTGGCCTTATAAAACTTTCCTCCGGTTTGAGTGGCTAATTTTCTAAGCAGCCCAAAGTCAGCTACTAAATTTTGTTGTTCGATATTTTGCTCAGCCACTAAGAATTGACCTGAAACAATTTCTTTCTTTGCATTGATTAAAGTTGATGCGGTGTATTGGTACGAACCTTCTTTCAAACCGCCAATTTCATATTTTTCTCCACCTGCGCTTAACGTGTAGTTATAATTTGAAATTTTTCCCGACTCATCTTTCAATTGAATTTCAATTTTGTGTCCATACGTTTTTTCGAATAGATCGTTGTACACTTGGCCTTCGAAAATGGCGGGTGTTGTTTCGGAAAATTCATTTTGAATTGGCGCAAACTTGAATTTCTTTTTGTCATCGAGCGTACTCAAGTATTGAATTAGTTTTGAAAACGTGCCGTCAAACACTTCTGTCTTTTCTGTCAGGTCATATTCTTCCAATCGCCACCGCCATAATCCTTCACCGATGAACACAGCAATTTTCCGTCCGTTGTCATCCCACGACAGGAGCATCGGACGATCTGTTTGTACGGTCCCGATCCGTTGATTTAAAAGCACTTTTGCATTTTGCGGATAAGAAAATTTTCCAAAGGGCACATGCGTTGGAGGAAACCTCGAAAACATGGTATTGCTTGTTTCTGCAAAATCAAAATCGTGAAAAGCTGAATTCACGAAAGGGGTTACCTCATCTTTTTGAAATGTACTTTCAAACTGCAGCGGAATATTGTTTGAAGGCAATGCACGAAGATTTGTTTTACTCCCAATCACAAGTAACAATGAAGTTTTGCTCTTACTAAAGGCATTATACAAAGTTGCTGTTTTCATGTCGGCATCAAACGGCTGGTGAAAAATTACCAACTCTGCTTGACCGGGCGCCAGCAGTTTTGAATCTGTTTTTGAAATGCCAGGAATGTGAACAACAAACTCATAGTTCGAGTTTTTCTCTACTACTTCGCGAAGGGCCTTGATGTCAGGATGAGGAGCTGGTGCCACAAGCAATATTTTCTTTTTCCCTTCTACAACATCGACAAAAATATTCCTTCGATTATTTTTTAGACTCGACTCACCAACGGCATTACCCACAACTATTTCGTACCGGGCAATGCCTTTGTCTTTGGCATCTATAAGGAAGTCAAAAGTCAAGAACGATTTGTTGCTCACATTTTTTTTCTGTTGAGCAATAATGCTTCCACTTTTAAAAACAGAAACAGACACATCCGTTTGATTTAAATTTTGAATAGCCACTTCAGCACGCACCGGAAACTGATTGCCTTGGTAAGCAATTTTATTGTAAGCCACATTTTTCAAAATTAAATCGGGATGTTCAATGGTATCGCCAAGGCCAACGGTTTGAATGGGAACGCGCCACGGAGAGTAAAGTGGTGAGACGCCTGTATTATAAATGCCATCCGTAAAAACGATTATGGAATTGAGATTTTTATCTTCATAGTTTGCCTGAATATTTTTTAGAGCCCCATTGATGTCAGAGGTTTTGAAATTGAATTTGGGTTTTTCGATCTCACTCCCAGATAAATTTTTTATTGAAACAGTATAGCCAGTTTCTTTTAACTGGTTAGCGATCTGACTCAGTTCATGTTGAATTTTTACGGAATCAATTTTGTCTTTTAATGAAGAAGAATTGTCAAGAACTAAAACAACCTCTGGCTTTTCATAGATCTGATTTATTAATTTCAAAATTGGGCCGACCAACAAAAAAGAAATTAAAAAGACGGAAATCGCTCTTCCTGCAAAAAGCCAACGATTGATTTTCTCACTCCACGGATGTTTGCTCTGGTAAAGAACAAAAGCATAACCCACTCCAATGATTGCACAGAGTAAAATGAAAATCGGATGTGATTCAAAAATTAATTGCTGCATGAGTGTTTTAAAAAGTTAAAAGCTGAAAGTAAAAAGCGCAAAACTGTCTTTCAGCTTTTAACTTTCCACTTTTAACTTTCTTAATATCCATATTTCTCTTTCCACAGTTTCTTTAAATAATTTCTCAGCTCTTCTTCTCTTGAATTTTTTCCTGGTTCGTAAAATTTTGTTCCTTTGATTTTGTCGGGAAGAAATTCCATATCGATAAAATTATTTTCATAACTGTGGGCATACTTGTACTCCTTACCGTAGCCAATGTCTTTCATTAATTTGGTTGGTGAATTACGAATAGAAAGCGGCACCGGCAAATCACCTGTTTCATTTACCTTTTGTAGTGCTTCTTCAATGGCCATGTAGCTCGCGTTGCTCTTCGGTGAACAAGCAAGATACACTGCGCATTGCGATAAAATAATTCGAGCCTCTGGATATCCGATCACGTCCACCGCCTGAAAAGTGGTCGTTGCAACAACAAGTGCCGTTGGGTTAGCATTGCCAATGTCTTCACTCGCTAAAATCACCATTCTGCGCGCAATGAATTTTACGTCTTCACCTCCTTCAATCATTCTTGCCAAATAGTAAACAGCAGCATTCGGATCACTGCCGCGCACTGATTTGATGAATGCCGAAATGATGTCGTAATGTTGCTCTCCGCTTTTGTCGTAAATGGCAATATGCTTTTGAGCTGTGTTGATGACAAGATCATCGGTTACTTCAATATCGCCTTCAATTGATTCGCTGATCAGTTGAACCAGATTCAAAAGTTTGCGCGCATCGCCACCGGAAATATTCAATAATGCCTGATGTTCTTTTATTCGAATGTTCCTTTTCTTCAACTCTTCATCGCGCTTCAGGGCCTGATCAACCAGCTTTAAAGATTCGGCTTCGCTCAAAGATTTTAATGCGTAAACCTGACATCGCGAAAGCAACGCTGAGTTAACCTCGAAAGAAGGATTCTCTGTGGTTGCGCCTATTAATGTGATCGTTCCTTTCTCAACTGCACCTAGCAGCGCATCTTGTTGCGATTTATTAAAACGATGAATTTCATCGATGAACAAAATGGAACGTGGAGCGTACTTTGCTTTCTCAATTACCTCACGCACATCTTTCACCCCAGCACTCACCGCACTGATGGTGTGGAACGGCCGCTTCACCTCGTGTGCAATAATATTGGCAATGGTAGTTTTGCCAACGCCCGGTGGCCCCCACAAAATCATGGAAGGAATATTGCCTGATTGAATAGCTTTTCGAATGATACCGTTTGGCCCCACCAAGTGATCTTGCCCAATCAACTCATCGAGTGTAGATGGACGCATCCGATCAGCAAGTGGCGATGGCGAGTTAAACAGCATTTTCAGAAAGAGATTTTCTTAAATGTATTGATCGCTTTGTTCAGCATGTCATCGGTAAAATCCAAATGCGTTACCAACCGAATTTCAGTTTGACTGAATGGAAGTGCTTTGATGTGGTGCTCATTTAATTTTGTCAACACTTTTTCAGGCGTAAGCGATGAGGCTACCTCAAACAAAACAATGTTGGTATCAGCAGGCATTACTGATTTTACCCATGAACTATTTTTTAAAGCATCACCCAAAGCTTTTGCTTTTTTATGGTCTTCTTTTAACCGATGGATGTGGTTGTCGAGCGCATAGATTCCGGCTGCAGCCAGAAAACCAGCTTGGCGCATTCCGCCACCAAAGGCTTTACGCATCCGCCTCGCTTTCAATTCAAATTCTTTTTTGAAGGCGAGTATTGAGCCGACTGGCGCGCCTAATCCTTTGGAAAGGCAAATGGAAATAGTATCAAAATATTTTCCGTACTCGGCTCCATTGTCCTTTGTTTCTGTCAAGGCATTGAACAAACGCGCTCCGTCCAGGTGCATTTTCAAATTTTTTGATCGGGCAAATTCGCTGACCAATTTTATTTGATCGAGTGTATAAAAACTTCCGGCCTCGCGAACAACGGTATTTTCGAGTGCCACTACCGAGGTATGCGCCTGATGTGCGTCTTTGGAGTTGTTGATGTTGCTCTCAATTTCTGTTACCGACAATCGCCCGCGATCTCCATTCAAAAGTCGAACACTTACATTGCTATTGCCCGCCAATCCACCGCCTTCGTATTTGTAAATGTGCGATCCTTTGTAGCAGATCACTTCATCGTAAGCCTGCGTTAACACCTTGATGCCGATTTGGTTAGTCATGGTACCCGATGGACAAAACATCGCGCCATCCATGCCTAAAAGTTGGGCGCATTTTTCTTCGAGTTGATTTACCGTTGGGTCTTCCCCAAACACATCATCGCCAACCTTGGCATGCATCATCGCCTCGAGCATTGCTGCCGTGGGTTGAGTCACGGTATCACTTCGTAAATCGATCACCATCACTAGTAAGATTTAAAGCGTTGAATTTACGAAACGAACAACGAAAGCGGTAGAAGATTGTTTTGGATTTGGTTTTTAAGATTAGTGGTTCTACTTTTGCCCTCCTAAATCGCGGGGTGGAGCAGTTGGTAGCTCGTTGGGCTCATA
>DPLR01000136.1:5403-12931 GCA_003541895.1 Cytophagales bacterium
AGGTCACAGGTTCGAGTCCTGTCCCCGCTACTGGTTGACCCTCAAGAGTTTTGCTCTTGAGGGTTTTTTATTTAAAGGGCACCTCTTTTATGAATCATGTCGTTGAAGAAGATGGGAAATTATAAAGATTATAGAGCCGTTGTGTTTCTGATTGGGGGTCTGCTTTTTACGGTGTTTCTTTATTACATCATCAAAGACATTCCTGAGAAAAGTTGTAGGCAAAAAGAGATTTTTGCACGGGAACTTAGCATAGTTAAAGGTGGTATTGTCATAAAAAAGCTTCATGATGCACCTAATCATAACTATGAAACTGTAAGATATATTGATAGCGAAGGACAAAAGGAGACCACTGTCTTTGTTTTTGAAAAAAGCGGTTGCTACAGTTATCTACAAGAGAGGGACTCAATATTTAAAGATGGTGGAAGTTTTGTTTTTAGAATAAGCCATCAGGGCAAAGACACTTCTTTTATCCTTAATTATGGCTGTAAAAAGTAATTGTTGAATTCCATTACCAAAACCACCAATAAAGAATAGTTAGTATTGAAAGAATCACCACCGATCCAATAACAAAACTCTTCGATACGCGAAACATTTCTTTGTCGATTTCAATGGCTACCGATGGTTTTGGATCAGGCTTCCATTTACTCACCACAATCATGGCGATAATAATCAACACGAACGTAATCGACATCCTGTCTAAAAAAGGATAATCGGGAAATGCTCCATTGGTCCATGAAGGAAGGAATTTTAAAACGGTCGAGATGGGAATGGTGAGTAGGGTTCCGGTCAAGGCGGCAAGCGAAGTGGTTTTTCTCCAGAAGAATCCCATCAAGAAAATAGCGAGCACCCCGGGTGAAATAAAGCCCACGTATTCCTGAATAAATTGATACGCTTGATCAAGTGTTTGTAATGCAGGCGCTACCAAACCAGCCACTACCATCGAAACGATTACTGCCCAGCGACCAATCCAAACAATTTTTTTCTCGCTCGCGTTTGGGTCCATGTATTTTTTAAAAACATCAAGCGAGAAAATGGTAGAGATGCTATTCGCTTTTCCTGCCAGTGAAGCAACAACCGCAGCAGTAAGCGCGGCAAAGGCAACTCCTTTCAAACCCGAGGGAAGTAAGTTCATCAAAGTTGGGTAAGCATGATCAGGTTTTAGCACTCCCAATTCGTTTTGCATTTCAGTTTGAAACATTCCTTGTTGGTGCAATACGAACATCGCGATGCCAGGAAGCACTGCAATTACCGGGATCAGTAGTTTCAAAAATGCAGCGAATAAAATTCCTTGTCGCGCGGTTTTTAAATCAGCTCCAAGTGCTCGTTGCACAATGTATTGATTGCAACCCCAATAATTTAAATTGTTGATCCACATGCCTCCAATCAACACCGAAAGTCCGGGAAGATCTTTATAGTATGGATGATCGTTCTCGAAAATCATGTGGAAGTGCGACTGCGCTTTTTCTTGAAGAAGACTGAGCCCAGAAAAAACATTGCTGCCCATTCCCGATTTTTCTGCTACGAGAGTCAGAGCGAGATAAGTTGTAATCAAACCACCACAAAGCAAAACCACAACTTGAATTACATCGGTGTAAGCAATCACCTTCATTCCACCCAGTGTTACCAACAATGAAAATGCAATCAAACCTGCAATGCACCATTCGAATTTTATTCCTGAGATGGCGTTGATGGCAATGGCCCCCAAATAAATAATGGAGGTGAGATTTACAAAAATGTAAACGACCAACCAGAACACGGCCATGATTCCGCTCACCCGATCGTTGTACCGCATCGACAAAAATTGCGGCATAGTGTAAATTTTATTTTTAAGATAGAGCGGAATAAAAATTACGGCTACAATGATCAACGTGGCAGCGGCCATCCACTCGTAGGTGGAAATAGCAAGACCTAATGCAAAGCCCGAACCTGATTGTGCAATGAAATGCTCGGCAGAAATATTAGAGGCAATCAACGAGGCGCCAATCGCCCACCAGGTAAGTTTCCCTTCGGCAAGAAAAAAATCTTTGTAGTCTACAGAGACCGATCGCTTTTTCTGATAAACGTAATAGCCATACCCGGCTACAATAACAAAATAGAGTAAGAACACCACATAATCTGCCAACGAAAGCTGATTCATTTATATAGAGCTTTCATTAGCAGCGCCTTAGAATTTTAAAGTAGCCGGAAGATATTTCGCTACCAAATCTTCGTAGTAAGGTTTGAGTTCGTTCCAAACGGGTGGCGTTGGGTTTTTCGAATACAAATCGTACGGATTAAAAAGCTTCACCCACTTGAACATCTCGCGATCGTGATTGTCCATTAAATGATCATAGGCATTCTCGCGATGTTGAGCATAAAAGGAATGATAGCGCAACATGTAAAGCCCCGGCTCGGGCAAATTATTTTTCATCATCTGATAGACGTATTCATCATGACCCCACGACATATGCACGTTTCTTAATCCGCAGTTGGGAGCGTACACTCCATACTTGGTGTTGTAACGTTCGTCTGTAAAATCTGGATTCGCTTTGAAAAATTCCGGATAAACAATTTTGTCTGAGTAAGTGCAACCCACCGGAAAGGTATCGCCCACGACAGCCCACTGCGGCTCGCCAAAAAGGCAAAGCACTTTACCCATGTCGTGTAGCAAACCAACGGCTACCATCCAATCGGGGTGGCCATCCTTTCTGATTGCTTCTGAAGTCTGTAATAAATGTTGAAATTGATCAAGGTCAGTGTCAGGATCAGAATCGTCAACCAGTTGATTCAAAAAATCAAAGGCGCTCCAAACGGGCATTTCTTTTTTATCGAACGACAGAAATTCATTTTCTTTTTGGATGACAAAATCATACGTCTGATACGTGTGATTTAATCGGTAAAACTCACGCACTGAATCGCGCTTCGGGTCTTCGTAGTTGCGATATTCTTCGGTCGACTTGGAAGTGGCGATCGCTTCGGGATCAGGATATCTCTTCAGCAAATCTTCCTCCCACTGGTCAAGACTTTTCAGTGGAGAATCTTCCGATTGATTTTTCATTTTATGTTTATTTCTCAACGAACTTCCAAAATTTTTAGCGAAGCTTCAAGAAGAACTTCTCTTTTCTCAGCCCAAATTTTGGGCGAATGTGTAATTCTCCTCGCATTGTTCATCTGCATTTGTTATTTTTCTGATGAACTTAAGACCACTTTTTCATGCACGCAAGAATTCTTCTCTTCTCATTTTTGGCTTTATCAACTTTGTCAATTGGATTGTTTGCTCAACCGAAGGAAATGCAGTGGACTTCCCTCTTCAATGGAAAAGACCTGAGCGGATGGAAGCAATTCAACGGAAAAGCAAAATACGAAGTGCAAAATGGAGCGGTTGTAGGCACGACCGTTTTGGGTGAGCCCAATTCTTTTTTGGCCACCGAGGAAATTTTTGGAGACTTTATTCTCGAACTCGAATTCAAAATTGAAGCAGGCACCAACTCGGGCATTCAATTTCGAAGTGAAAGCAAGCCCGATTATAAAAACGGAAAAGTGTACGGCTATCAATTTGAAATAGATCCAAGTCCGAGAAAATGGACGGGCGGCATTTATGATGAATCGAGGCGCGAGTGGCTTTATCCGTTAGAATATAATCCAGAAGCCAAAAATGCATTTAAGCAAAATGAATGGAATCAGGTACGAATCGAAGCGATCGGAAACACGATGCGAACATTTGTGAATGGAATTTCTGCGGCACACCTCGTAGACGATGCTACTTCCAAAGGATTTATCGCTTTACAAGTTCATTCGGTTAACAAAGACCAAACCGAAGGCAAACATATTTGGTGGCGCAACATCCGCATTCAAACAAAAAATTTAAGACCCACACCTTCAGACGGTATTTTTGTTTTCAACACTTTGGTGAATAATTTATCTGAACAAGAAAAGCTGAACGGTTATGCGCTATTATGGGATGGCAAAACAACCAATGGCTGGCGCGGAGCTTACAAAGAAAAATTTCCGGAGAAAGGTTGGCAGATAAAAGACGGAATCCTGAGTGTACTCAAATCGGCTGGTGCTGAATCACAAAACGGAGGAGACCTTGTTAGCACGGATGAATACGGAGCCTTCGATCTTCAATTTCAATTTAAGTTAACCGAAGGCGCCAACAGTGGAGTAAAATATTTTGTCACTGAAAAAGAAAACAACAAAGGCTCTGCCATCGGTTTAGAGTATCAGGTTCTCGATGACGAAAAACATCCGGATGCAAAACTGGGTGCGGCCGGAAACAGAACGCTCGGTTCGCTTTACGATTTGATTCCGTCAACGAAAGTAAAAGCGGCCCAGCGTAAAATAGGCGAATGGAATTTTGGTCGCGTAGTGGTTTACCCCGACAATCGAGTTGAGCATTGGCTGAATGGATACAAAGTGGTTGAGTATGTGCGGAGCTCTCCAATTTATCAAGTGTTGGTGGCGCGCAGCAAGTTTGCGCAATGGCAAGATTTTGGAATGGCCGAGAAAGGAAGGATTTTATTACAGGATCATGGCGATGAAGTTTCTTTCAGAAGTATCAAAATAAAAATAGTAAAGTGATAAATTTTGAATCTTACGTCTTGCGTCTAATTTCTAAATTCTAACCAATGAAAAGAAAAGAGTTCATTAAGCAGTCTGCGTTGGCAACCGCGGGAGTTTACCTTGGCGCAATGGGCTTCAGCCCGAAAAGCTATGCGCGCATTTTGGGTGCGAATGATCGCGTGCGCGTAGGTGTGGTTGGCTTCTCCGATCGATTCAAGCATTCATTGCTTCCGGCTTATCTCAATCACTACAAAGAATTGAATTTCGATATTGTTGCTGTTTCTGATATCTGGAAAATCAGAAGAGAAGAAGGGCAAGCGTATCTCAAAGAAAAATTTGGTCACGACATTACGGCTTACCGAAACAACGATGAATTGTACGCGGACAAAAGTGTCGATGCGGTTTTCATCAGTACCTCCGATTTTCAACATGCTCTGCATGCCATTGAAGCCGTGAGCGCTAATTGCGATGCTTACGTTGAAAAACCTTTTGCTGAAACCATGGACGACAACCGCGCGGCATTAAAGGCAATCAAAGAATCAAAAAAAATTATTCAAATCGGTTCGCAGCGCAGAAGTGGTTCGAATTATCAGGCGGCTGCCGATTTTATTCAAAGTGGAAAGTTCGGACCTGTTACCATGGTTGAACTAACCTGGAATGTAAATCAGCCGGGCCGCTGGAGAAGGCCTGAGCTTGTCGCGAAAATGAAAGAAGAAGACACCGACTGGAAAAGATTTTTGATGAACCGCCCGTTTGAAAATTTTGATGCGCGCAAACATTTGGAGTATCGGTTGTTCTGGCCGTATTCTTCGGGCATGCCAGGTCAGTGGATGAGTCATCAGATTGATACGGTGCATTGGTTTTCGGGTTTGCAACATCCGCGAAGTGTGGTAGCGAACGGTGGCGTTTATGTTTGGAAAGACGGACGGCAAAATTGGGATACAACTACCGCAGTGTTTGATTACGGTCCATCAAACGATCCGACTTCGGGCTTTCAAGTTACGTTTGCATCGCGCATGCACAACGGAGACGAGAAGCCTACTGAAATTTATTATTCGAATGGCGGTGAATTGAATTTGATTACCAACAAAGTAACTCCCAATGGAGGTCTGAGAGAAAATTTTGCAAAGGCCATGAACATGAAAGCAAATCTTCTTCCCGAAGTTGATATTTCTGCGAAAGGAGAAAAGGTAGTTGCCTCTGCCAACACAGGCGGAGATACGCTGACTTCAAATCACGTGCGCAATTGGATGGAATGTGTTCGCGGCCGAAAGGAAACGAACGCTCCGGTTGAAGCAGGCTACCGGCATGCCATTGCTGTGATCATGACCAACGCAGCGGTGCGTACTGGCACAAAAGCAACTTTTGATGAGCAGACTCAGGAAGTGATGGCTGGTGGAAAAATTTTTAAGTATTAGTACAAAATATTTTTTTGATGCTTTCTTCTTCACAATTTCTCGAACAACATTTTTCACTTAAAAATAAACTGGCCGTTGTTACCGGTGGCACGGGTGTTCTTGGTCGAGAAATGGCGAGGGCGTTGGCCGGAGCGGGCGCTCATGTGGTGATCCTTGCCCGAAGAAAAAAAACGGCAGAAGAGTTAATTCTAAAATTTAAAGAAGAGTTTGGAACGCAAGGCTTGGCCGTTGAAACCGATGTAACCGATCAATCAAGTCTTGAGAAAGCTGCTAAAGAAATTGAATCTAAGTTTGGAGTCATTGATATTTTGGTAAACGCTGCCGGTGGAAATCTTCCGGGCGCAGTGATTCAACCCAACCAAAGTTTTTTTGATCTCCATCTTTCCGACTACCAAAAAGTTTTTGATCTCAACCTCACGGGAACTGTTTTGCCCACCTTGATCCTTTGCAAGCCGTGGGAGAAAACTAAAAAAGGTGTGATCATAAATATTTCTTCGATGGCAGCGCAACGAGCCCTTACGCGCGTGATGGGTTACTCATTGGCAAAAGCAGCCGTTGATAATTTTACGAAATGGCTTTCAGTTGAGATGGCAACTAAATATGGCGAAGCCATTCGTGTGAATGCAATTGCCCCAGGGTTTTTTCTCACCCAACAGAATAAAAAATTATTGACGAACGATGACGGATCTTTAACTGAACGCGGACAAAAAATCATTGCTCAAACTCCGATGAAACGTTTTGGTAATGCCGATGAACTGGCGGGCACATTAATTTGGCTGTGCAGCGATGCGTCCAAATTTGTGACGGGCACAGTGGTTTCCGTTGACGGTGGCTTTGGTGCTTATAGCGGAGTTTAAATGACAAGTTCTCATTTTCTGAATCAACACCGCTGGCGAATTGTAGCCCTCCTTTTTTTTGCCACAGCAATCAATTACATCGACCGGAATGTTTTGTCGTTTACGATGATCGATGAATCGTTTCGTAAAACGATGCTTGGCTTGCCTGATTCTGCAACCCTCACGGAAGCCGACATCAATCATTTTAAAGAACTGATGGGCTATGTTGATGCCGCCTTCAAAACAGCGTATGCCATAGGATTTTTATTTCTCGGTTGGTACATCGACAAAGTAGGAACACGCATTGGCTTTGCGTGGTCGATTTTCATTTGGAGTCTGGCCGGCATTGGAAACGCGCTGGTGAGTTCAGTGCGCTCCATGAGCCTCATGCGTTTTATGTTGGGCATTGCAGAAGCCGGAAACTTTCCTTCCGTTGGTAAGTCGGTGGCCGAGTGGTTCCCGAAAAAAGAAAGGTCGTTAGCCAATGGTATTGTCAATGCAGCAACGAACGTGGGTGTAATTGTAACTGCATTTGCTGTTCCATACCTCACGCTTCAATACGGCTGGCGCGCAGCGTTTGTGCTGACCGGTGCGCTTGGACTTATCGTAGGTATTTTTTGGCTGAACAAATACAAACGACCTGAAGAAGCAAAAAATATTTCGCACGAAGAGTTGAAGTTCATTAGAAGCGATCAGGATGAAAGCCTGACTGAAAAAGTCTCGTGGAAAAAA
>DPLR01000354.1 GCA_003541895.1 Cytophagales bacterium
CTCAAGAAAAAGCAGGTTTTGCCAAACTTCAAAACTGCTATTTCCTGCCTTCACTACTTTGCGGTATTCAGCGCAGGCTTCTTCATTTCGTTCGAGTGTTAAAAACAAATCGCCACCGATAAGATGTACATCCGGTTCGTTGGGGTAGGCAGTGGATAATTTTTTGAATAACCCCAACACAAAATTTTCAAGTTCGAGGTCATTATTTTTTTTGCTTTTGTTTTGCGAAAGTGTGGCATTGTAAGTGCCAACCATTAAGATTTTACTGCTAAGAGCAACGGCTGGGTCATCAATCAATTGAGTGAGGGCTTCTCTCGATTTTTGCTCCTGACCAACATCGCGGAAAAGACCTGCGCGCAATACTTTACTATTGCTTGCATCGGGGTGGGAGTTGATAAAGTTTTCGAGATAAGTGAGACCTCGTGCTGCCTGCCCTTGTTGGGCAAGCATTTCGGCTTGTGCCAGCACATATCGTTCTTCGTCAGGGAAGGATTGAATTAATTTGTCGCCTTCAGCAATGGCCTCGGTTAATTTTCCTTTGAGAAGGAAGATGCGTTGTTTTTGCAGTGAAGAAAGTTCATTAATTCCAAGCGCGACTTCAGCCTGACTGTAAATTCTGGCGGCATCGTCTAGTCGGTCATCTTCAAGGTAAATGGAAGCAAGCTCGTAAAGATATTCTTCGGTACCTGGGACTTCTTTCATCATCTGCTCTAAGGATTCAGCCGCTTTTTTGAATTGACGTTGTAGGGTATAAATGCGTGTGGCTACCAAATAGAAAAATTTATTTTTCTGTTCATGCTTCAACGCATTTTCAATATTTTCTGAGGCGAGCGCTAAATCGTTAGGGTTACCACTTTTTAAATAAACCTCAGCCAATTTATAATAGACAGTGGCATTGGCTGGATTGTATTCAAGCACTTGATGAAAATAAGTAAGGGCTTTTGCGTAATCTTCAAGAATGAAAAATTTTTCACCTTCGGTAAAAGTACGTTCAGCTTCGGCAGCTGATGCCAGAATCACTTTTCCATCTTTTGGTTTCTTCTTGTTCCGTTGAGAAAAAGCAGAAAAATCCGCTAAGCTGAATAAGGTTACGAGAGCGATAAGAAGTTTCGTGTTCAACGTTTTGTGACTCAATCAACAAAGGTAGAAATAATTCGAAGGAAGACCTCAAATCTTAATCCTTAAGATCGGATAACGAAAAGCTTTCGTTCAAGAATATAAATCGCTCCACAAAAAGATCCTATCACAATAAAATGAAACGAAGTTGCTAACAGTTGATTTGGAATATGAATTAAGTTTACACCCATGCCAATAACATAGGTGAGTGTAATGTAGGATAATCCCCTTAAAACAAAGTAAGGTATAGGGTAGTGTTTTTGACCTAAAACGTAACAGGCTATCATCATAAAACCATAAACAACAGCTGTTATCCAACTACTGGCATAATACCCACCCATTGGTACAAACAAACAATTTAGAATGAATGTGAGAACTGCTCCAGCAATGGTGATGATCGTTCCATAATAAGTTCGGTCGGTAAGTTTGAACCAAATAGTGAAGTTGTAATAAACGCCCAGAAATAAGTAGCCCAATAATAAAGGAGGGACAATGTAAATGCCTTCCCAGTAGGCTGAGTTCTGCATAAGCAATTTTAAGATATCCAAATTAATGCTTGTCGCTAAAAGGATGACACAACAAACGAGGATGAAGTAGTGATTAACCTTAGCAAATAATTGAGGTGATTTTTTTTCTGTGGCTTGCGAAAAGAAGAAAGGGCCACCTGCCATTCGGAATGCCTGAATAGTCAGATTCATGATTACAGATAGTTTGTAACAACCACCAAAAACACCAACTGCAAATTCGGACGACCGGCCGGGGTAGAAATTTTTTGGAAGCCACTGCTCTAGCGACAAGCGAGAAAAAAACTCATTCATCATGGCCGCCAGCCCAGTTATCATGATAGGAAAAGAATACTTGAACAGAGTGGTTGTTACCTCTTTGTCAACTTGTGGCCTCCACTGCGCAAAGTCTTTTAAAAAGAAAAGAAAGTAAAATGAATTGGCGATCAAATTGGCAATGAAAACATATCCAACCCCAACCGCTGGGTCATAGGCAAAATAGAGAAAGTAAAAGTTTAGTGCCGTAAGTATTGCAACGTTAGAAATTCTATAGAAAGCGAAACGGATGGGTTTCTTTTCAAAGCGCAGTCGGGCAAAAGGTATACTTACCGCATTGTCAATGAACATAATTAGGGTGAGCCAAACAATGAAATTTTCGTGACCTTCGGCACCCAATGCTTTGGCAAAAAAAGAAGCATTCAAAATCAGGATAATTGAAAGGGCAGTGCTGATGAAAATAACTGCGGTTTGAGTGAGATTGAATATTTTTTTTTGATCCGCACCCGGAACAGAAACAAATCTGAAATAAGCGGTCTCCATACCGAAACTATAAACCACATTCAATAGCCCTACAAATGACATTAAAATGGTAAGTACACCATATTCTTCGGGATCAAAAAAGAGCGTATGGATAGGGAAAAGAAGGAAATTAAGAAGACGTGGAATTATGTTGCCTAGACCATAAAGGGCAGTTTCACCCGCAAGACGTTTGATTTTAGACATTAAATGATTTCTGTAGACAAATCTCTAAAATTTATAGCTTACAGCAACTTGAGTTTTTTTGATAATTTGAAAGGACTTTTTTAAATGAGTAATTGTTTGGTTGCTCGTGCTTGTTGCCAAACAAAAAGTATTACCTTTGTTGATTACAGCGTATTCAAATTGGCTTAAATCTTTAGTTATGCGAAAATTAATCATTGTTTGGATATTGATATTGGGGTTCAATTCTGGTAAGGCACAATTCGCCTCTTGTAGTTGTTCAGCTACTGTTACTGGTGGCACAAGTGTAAACTTCTCCTCTTTAACTTGGACTGGGACTGGCTGTCCTACCGCGGGTAGTTCCTCTTATTCTGGTTCAGATTTGTGCGTGTCTATGGGTAGCGGCTCAACTTTAACGATGGATAAGAACTTTACAATAACTGGAGATTTTAATATTACTAATAGTGGTAGTGGGGTAACTTTCGTTCTACCTGCGAATACCTCGCTGAATATTAGCGGAAGTTTGGGGGATGCTACCAATAACAATATGGATTTTACTATAAACGGCACTTTAGTAGTGGGTGGAGCCTTTTATGGAAAAAATTCTAATGCATTTGCTGGAACTGGCTCAGTGACATCTGGTGGTATGTACTTCGGGGTTCCTCCGAATGGAGGAACTGCTCCGACAGGTGGAACAGGCATAACATGGAGTGTTCCACCGGGCACATGTACCCCTACAGGTTCATCCTTTTGCACCACTACGGTTCTTCCAATTTTACTTGCAAAATTCCAAGGCACTTCTCTCGTTGATAAAGTTAAACTTGAATGGTCAACTTCATCTGAGATTAACTTCAATTATTTTTCTTTAGAAAAATCATTAAACGCAAGAGACTTTCATGAAATAGCTCAGGTAAAAGGTCAAGGCACTACTAACGAACGCCATAACTATTCTTACGATGATCAAAATCCAATTTTAGGAAGATCATACTATCGGTTAACATCTGTTGATTTTGATAACTACCAACAAACTTTTGAAGTGATTTCAGTTGAGTACCATGGTGAGAAGAAGTTTTCTATAAGCCCTAATCCTTCGGATGGCTCAACGGTAAATCTGAATTTCAACTTTGATAAAGCTACAGATGGTTTCGTTGCTGTTTATGACAACTTAGGCGTATTACTCGGTACGTATCCTGTTGAGGAAACAAGATCCATTTCTTTTGCTACTCCGTTGAAAAGTGGTGTTTATTTGGCTAAATATTCATCACCATCTTTCACCAAGACCGAAAGGTTTGTAGTTAAGTAGATATTGGAATTAACTATAGGTACTGGCTTCCGTCAGGCTTGTTCTTCAAATCATTTACAAACCTACGGAACATATCTTCTTTATCTTTTTCGCATACAATTACAACGTTGTTAAAAGCGGCTACGAGGTAGCCGTTCAAGCCTTGTACCACAATCAATTTTCCTTCCTCTCCTTTGATGATCGAGTTGCGCGTGTTGTAAACCAACGCATCAGCAGTAATTGAGTTGTTGTGATCATCTTTAGCAGAGAGTTCGTGCAGGGACGACCATGAGCCTAAATCATTCCAAGCAAATTGGCTTGGCCAAACAAAAACATTGTCAGCTTTTTCCATGATACCATAGTCAACGGAAATATTTTTTACCTGAGCGTATGCAGTTTCAATTGCAGTCTTTTCTTCTGCAGTAGAAATTTTTTCTGCGATGTCCTCAAAAATTTCTGCCATCTCGGGCAAATATTTTTTATAGGCATCTAAAAAAACGTTAACACTTCCAATGAAAAGACCCGCATTCCAAACAAAATCACCGCTATCAATAAATTTTTTAGCCAGTGAGAGCTCTGGCTTTTCTGTAAAGGTCTTAACCTTTTTTAACGGGCTCTTGTTGTTATCAATGAATTGGATGTACCCATAGCCGGTTTCTGGCCTTGTGGGTTGAATGCCTAGGGTTATCAACTTATCTGACTTTGCTAAGTCAGATACCTTTAAAATAGTTTGCTGGAAGTCAGCTTCATTTAAAATCAAATGGTCTGCTGGGCTAATAACCAGCACTGCTTCGGGATTTAGTTTTTTGATTTTGTGGCATGCATAAAGAATACATGGAGCCGTATTTTTTCGCATCGGCTCAGCCAGAATTTGGGAAGGATTTAATTCTGGCAATTGCTCCTTTGTGAGGGCTGCATGCTCTTCATGTGTAATCACAAAAATATTTTCTGGCGGACAAATAGGTAGAAACCTTTCGAAGGTCGATCGTAATAATGTTTTGCCTGCACCCATCACATCTAGAAATTGTTTGGGGCGAGAATTTCGGCTATATGGCCAAAAACGCGTACCCACGCCACCTGCCATCAGCGCTACATAAAGATTTTTATTCATTCTTAATAAAATGGTTGGGGTGGCGAAGATAGAAAGTAAATTCTAGTTCTAAATAAAATTCAAAATCGTTGTGTGCATCAAATGCTTAAACTTTTGAATGATTAGATAACTTAAAAAATCATTCCTCGAAGTATAATTCGTGAATGTTGGTGGTCAGTGCCACAGGTGAAATGGGGCATTTATTTATAAAAGATTTGATCGTTATCTATCTTTTTTTTATTATCTTCATTCCCCTGAAAAAAGGCAAAGAAATATTATTAGCAAGAATATGGTGGTGGCAGAAGAGAAAGATGAACTGAAAGGAAAACTCAAGGAAATATTTGGTTACGATAATTTTAGAGGTAATCAGGAAGTTGTA
>DPLR01000284.1 GCA_003541895.1 Cytophagales bacterium
GCCTGAACCGAAGTAATTGATCCATTTTTTGTAGAGGTAATCCGCTCCTGCATGATACCCATTTCAGTGGCCAGAGTTGGCTGGTATCCAACTGCAGAAGGCATACGTCCAAGCAAAGCTGATACTTCCGATCCCGCCTGGGTAAAACGGAAAATATTATCGATGAAGAACAAAATATCCTTTCCTTTTCCTTTGCCATCGCCATCGCGGAAATATTCGGCAACAGTCAACCCACTCAATGCCACACGAGCGCGAGCACCGGGCGGTTCATTCATCTGACCGAACACGAAGGTTGCTTTTGAGTCGGCTAATCTTTTCTTATCAACTTTAGATAAATCCCATCCACCTGCATGAAGAGACTTATTGAATTCAGGACCATAGTCAACGATGCCCGCTTCGATCATCTCGCGCAACAAATCGTTTCCTTCGCGCGTACGCTCACCAACGCCAGCAAAAACTGAAAGTCCGGCATACGCTTTCGCGATGTTGTTGATCAATTCCTGAATCAATACGGTCTTACCTACACCAGCACCACCGAACAAACCGATCTTTCCACCTTTTGAATAGGGTTCGATCAAGTCAATTACTTTGATACCAGTAAAAAGAACTTCGCTTGAAGTTGAAAGATTTTCATAGCTGGGCGCGGAACGGTGAATAGGCAAAGACTGCTCACCTTTAGGCTGCTCAATACCGTCAATAGCTTCACCAATTACATTAAACAAACGGCCTTTGATATCATCACCAATAGGCATTTTGATAGGCATACCGGTGTCTGTCACTTTCATACCGCGCACGAGGCCTTCGGTACCGTCCATAGCAACCGTGCGTACACGATCTTCCCCCAAGTGAGTTTGACATTCAAGCACTACGCGAGTGCCGTCAGCTTTAGTTACTTCCAGAGAATCGAGGATGTTGGGCAGTGTAGCTCCGGGCTCATCAAAAGCCACGTCTACAACCGGACCGATTACTTGAGTGATTTTGCCGTAGTTCGCCATTTTTAGGGTGTATTATTCGTTGAATTATTGGTTTTTCGAAATTTCTAGAGTCTTCTTTAATATAGTCCGCAAAAATAGTTTTTTCAATGTCACCTGCAAATGAGTGGCCTTAGTATTTTCCCAATTTTTCAGGGACTTATATCAGGTTTGTGCCCAAGAAAGCCAAGCAACCAAGAAGCGAATACCAAAGCGAATTTATAAACCAGCAGGAATTATTCAGAACGATTGAATTTATTCTTCTTTTTCCTCCACCAATTTCAGGTCTTTGCCCATGCGGAATTGTTTATCGGACTTATCCGAGACGTAAAAATATTCTGGGTTTTCTAACATTATCGATTTATAATTTGGAGGGAGAATTATTTCTCCGTTTTCGCCAGCCAAGCCGTACATACTTTTTTTCCTGAAAACAAAAAATATTTTACTGTTAAAAGAAGTTAATTCAATGTCTTCGTTTGAGATCGGTAACAATAGTTTTCCATCCGTATCGGCAATTCCTTTTTTCTTTTCTTGCTGGAGAAGAAAAAATCTGGATGCTCCAATTTCGGGTCTCATCACTTCAATGTAGGTATAGTTTATAGGTATGATCAATCCTTTATCAGACCTGGCAACTCCATTTTTTTTATTATGATAAATAATGAAAAAGGCAGGGCCATCGGTTGGAAAATTTTCATCCGGAGAAAAATCTATTGCCAAACCTTGAGGCACCACGGTTCTGCCCGTTGAGTCAACCAAAGTATATCCCATCTTTGGTTTATAAGTGCTAAAAAAAGTCTGCTTACCCCAAATGATTATCGAGACGTCTGAATAGCTTGGCTGAAGAACAATAGTTGAATAATTTTTTAAAACACCATAGTTGGATTCGTGACTTCCAAAAAGTTGATAGTTTGAATTCTCACCTAACGGATCCATTTGATCACAGTCTTGCGAGAAAACTTTTTGACCTTTCAAATCCAAAACCAAAATCTGCTGTTCGTATTCTGGTTTTTCGAGAGCAACTTTGAGCAAAGGCTTTTGATTGTCGCCACGTACAGAAGTGAAATTAATGTATTGATTTGGCACAATCTCTCTCCCTTCATAAGAATAAAACCCAATTTTTTCATTCTGTGTAGCTGCATAAGCGATTTCACTTTTCGCTGACGAATGCCCAGGCGCTGCTAGCTCGATCTTATCGAATTGGAGTGGAAGCACTGTCTTGCCTTCCAATGATAGCAGGCCAATTTTGCCATCTTTGGTAATCTGAATTAACGTGTCGCCCACAAAGTTGGAATACAAAACTCCATCCTCCTTTTTTAATTGAACCAATTTAATTTTGTTGGATGCTGAGTCTATTCCGGTAAACGTGCGGTCACCCAAGGAACAACAATAGTCATCCCATCCACCCACATGTGTGATGACTGGTACTGTAGCCTTTCCTAATTTTTCAATTTCGCCATTGGCGCTGAGCGCTTCAACGAATTGCCCATGGATTTTAATATTTGTTCCGATCCATGGATGGATAAGATAATTTCGTTCATCCAATAGCATCAGGTTTCCGCCTTCTGTTACCGCATGGATTACCGGATCATCTGTAAAAAATTCTTTACCTGATTTATTGATGAACCCTTCTATTTTATTTTTCCGACTTCGATAATTGTAATACACTTTTGCATATCCGTTTTTGAACGCATTTGCATAATCATAACGAGCAGGCACAATTTCATTTCCGGTAGTTGCATCCATAAAACCATACAATCCATTTTTCAGAAACATTATTGCCCCATCGCTATAGGCAAAAAAGGAATCGTACTTGCCGAAATTGACAATTACTTTTCCTGAAGTTGTGACTAGCGCGGCAGTGGATGTTTCGTCATCATCTTGTTGAACATCTTTTAGCCTGTGTATTGAAAACAAATTATGCCCCAAGCTCTCGAACGAAACTTTGTTGCGCTTAATCGTACTTATTTTACCCGATGGCAAAGTGAGTTTAATCTCTTGACCTTGACCGGGGAATTTCTTGAAATAATAATCTTCGCCAGTGGGTTTTTCATTGAAAGAAGGTTTGCCATGCATAGCGGTGTAGGGAGTTCCCATCGGCCTGCCTTTTAAATCAATTGCTTGCCAACGCTCACCACTTTTGCTAATGTCTTTTTGCAGTGTTCCTGCAATGGGTCCCCAGATTAATCCGGGGAAAGGCCTCATATCAAAACTGTAAGAACCAAATTGAAAAGGTAAAATTTCCTTTTCGCTTTTGTCGATCAAACCCCAGTTACCCCAATTGCCATCCGTCTGCACAATAGCAAATCCATTTACAAAACTTTGCACACGCGAATATTTACAGGGTATGACTTCCTCCATCTTTTCATTGATAAATCCCCATCGGCCTCCAATAATTTCTCCTTGAATCGAATTGTACTTTCCTCCACGGCATACAGCAGCAAGGCCATCCGAAAATGGAAATATAGAATTGTATTTCATTGGCAAAAGTTGCTTGCCCGAAATATCGATCAGAGTTGTAAGTGTATCGTTATGCACACGTGCATAGCCATCCGTCTCAAAAAAATCTACGGAAGAATACGCTGGCTTAATAACTACATCGCCCGCTTCGTTGGCAAATCCCCAAAGGTTATTGTGCCGATAAGGAATCAGTTGTTGAGCAGGGCAAACGTAACCCGCAAATGTTAAAGCCAGCCATAGCAATTTCTTCATAGCAAAATTATTTCATCAAATTTCGCAATACTTTGAAATGAATTGCATACCGATAAGTAGGTAAATGCCAAATCCACAATTTCATTTTCTATTTTTGTGGCTATGGGTATTCGCTCTTTTCTGGCTAAGCCGTTTGCGTCATACATTGCCGCACAGACCAAAGATTGGTCGTTGAGTCCTGATCTTCACCAGCAAAAAATTTTTCACTCACTTATCAGCGCAGCACAGCATACGCTTTTCGGAAAGGATCACGGATTTTCTTCCATTCGTTCATACGATGATTTCAAAAAGCAAGTGCCCATTCGCGATTATGAATTATTAAAGCCTTATGTTGAACGAGTTCTTCACGGTGAAGAAAATATTTTATGGAAAGGCAAGCCCGAATATTTTGCCAAGACTTCGGGAACAACTTCAGGAACAAAATATATTCCGATCACCAAAGAGTCGATTCCAAATCATATTAACAGTGCCCGAAATGCGCTGCTCAGTTATGTTCACGAAACGGGCAATGCAACATTTTTAGATGGCGGATTGATTTTTTTATCGGGCTCGCCTGAACTTAGCGAAAAGGCCGGCATAAAAACCGGAAGGCTTTCAGGAATTGTGAATCACCACGTGCCTGGCTATTTGCGCAGTAATCAAAAACCAAGTTATGCTACCAACTGTATTGAAGACTGGGAAGAGAAACTTGATAAAATTATTGAAGAGACACTTTATGCCGACATGACGTTGATCTCCGGCATTCCCCCGTGGGCACAAATGTATTTCGATCGTATTGTAGCCAAGACGGGAAAAAAGGTGAAAGATGTGTTTCCCAACTTCTCGATGTTTGTGTATGGTGGAGTGAACTTCGAGCCCTATCGTGCCAAACTTTTTGAAACCATCGGCAAGAAAGTTGATTCGATTGAAACGTATCCGGCATCCGAAGGATTTATAGCCTATCAAGATTCGCAAAAAGAAGAAGGGTTGCTTTTGCTTTTGAACTCAGGAATATTTTTTGAGTTCATTCCAGCCGAAGAATATTTTAATGAAAATCCAACACGACTTTCCATTGCTGAGGTTGAGCTTGGTAAAAATTATGCATTGGTCATCAACAGCAATGCCGGCCTTTGGGGTTATTCTATTGGCGATACAATAAAATTTGTTTCGAAAAATCCGTATCGAATTATTGTTAGCGGAAGAATTAAACATTTTATCTCTGCGTTTGGTGAACACGTGATTGGCGAAGAAGTAGAGAAAGCGATGAAATTTGCGTGCGAAAGATTTCCTGAAACGAAATTGGTTGAATTCACAGTTGCTCCAAACGTGGCTCCGAAAGAAGGAATGCCGCACCACGAGTGGCTGATTGAATTTGCAAACCAACCTAATGATTTGAATGCATTCTCGCTTGAGTTGGATAACCTACTTCGCCAATTGAATGTGTATTACGATGATTTGATTACCGGAAATATTTTGCGAACTCTCGTGATCACTTCTTTGCGAAAAGATGCGTTCATCGATTACATGAAATCGCAAGGCAAATTGGGCGGACAAAACAAAGTACCACGCTTAAGCAACGATCGAAAAATTGCCGATGAATTGAGTAGATTTACTTTATGAAGATAGTTGGCAAGCTTGCGATTGCTTTTTGTTTATTCTTTCCGTCAGAGATTTTCTCTCAATCATTCACAGAATTTAAGCATCTAAATCATAAAGCGGACTCCGCTTATGAGGCAAGAAATTATCCAGTTTGTTTAGGCTATTATGAATCTATTTTTCTTTTACCCGAAAACAAAAAACCTGAACTAACATACATATTCCTATACGATGTCGCTTGCGCTTATTCTCTAAACAATAATGCCTCGAAGGCACTTGAGTATTTAGACAAAAGTTTTTCGACTGGTCATATAAAAAGAGGAGAGAACCCAGTAAGTATACTTCAAATCGTCAATGACAATGATCTTGATCTCATTAGAAAAGAAAACTCTTTTCAAAAGTTTTTGGAAAGGTATTATTCAAAAGCCGATTTAAATTTATACGTCAAACTATTTTCCTTTTCGGACAGAGAACTATCGTACGAAAGATTGTTGGATTACATTGAGATTCTTTCGCAAACCGACTTGAAAGAAATTGTTATTGCAGACAAAATCATTTACTGGAAGAAGACGGACAACATTTTTTTAGAAAACAACAAACATCTTCAAATCCCGGATTTTCCAGGTTTAGTTGGCAAGCGCTTAGGATTCCGAAATTGCACGTTTGAATTAAATTTTGTCTGGAATGCAAATTATCTGCAAACAGGAAGTTCATTTTTTCTTTTCAAGTCGGACCTTCTGAGGTTTGACGGCTGCACTTTTCAAAAAAATTTCATACTAGAAAGTGTCTTCTTTAAGATTCCACCGAAATTCGTTAACACCTCATTCAAGAAAAATTTCTGGTTAAGTTCCGGTATTCAAAGTGAGATTACCGATTTTGAGGGGTTTGCTATGGAGAATTGTACACTCAATTTTGTGAATATCAATTTTGATAACAAAACGCCAATGAATTTTACCATTAAAAACAATCGGCAGGGAGATTCATCGAATATCACCATTAATTCTGGGAATATTACTCGGGCGCGGTTCCATAACAATAATTTTTTTAAGAAGAACGTTCTGATGAAGCTAGGCCAAGTTGGAATACTTAGAATTACAGGAAATAGCTTTAATAACTTAATGTTTCAGAATACTTCGGTAAGTGCAGAATTTGATTGTATCTCAAACAAAATCAACGGTAAATTTTTACTTGATCGGGTTTACTTCAATGATGAACCAACAAATGATTTTGATTGGAAAAGCATTGGTGACTTAAAGCTTGGTTTTTTAGGAGATTCAGAAGCCTCCGATGGTAACGGTCTTAATCCTGAAAGTGGCGAGATAAATGGTAATCTGAAATGGAATCCAAATTTTATGACTGGTGAAAACAAAAATGATATTTCTGATGACCAGTCGTTTCGTGAAATTATGGGGTTGTATTCGATATTTTTGAATTCCTTTAAAAACAAAAACGATATCGAATCTTATAACGCTTGCTTCACTCAAATTAAAGAACTTCAATCCAAGCGTTTAAAATATTTGTATGAATCGAACCCAAGCTTTGAAAAATATTTTCGTTGGAAACTTTCACAACTTTTAAAATTTTATGTGCGCTATGGTACTGATCCGGCAAGAGCCATTGTTATTTCCATTTACATCATCATTGTGTTTGGTGTTTTCTTTTTCTTCTTCCCATCGGATTGGGATACCACAAGCAAATCCAAGTTGTTACAAAACTTCAAAGACTTCATTCAAAAAAATGATAAGGGCTATGTTAAACCTTTCTTTGTTTTGCTTTTAGGTTTTATCATCAGCTTGATCAATGCTGTAACGCTCAGCTTAAACGCATTCATCACACTTGGCTTCGGCAACATTCCTACGCACGGCATTGCGCGCTACTTCTGTGTGCTCGAAGGTTTTCTTGGCTGGTTTCTGCTCAGCATTTTTACAGTAGCGATGATCAATCAGGTGCTTTG
>DPLR01000219.1 GCA_003541895.1 Cytophagales bacterium
AACAACAAAAAAAAAAAACAACAAAAAAAAGCCGATATGATCAAGTAATTTGAAATTTGTGAAAGCGTAAATCAGGTCTGCAAGATTAATCAACAAAAAGGAAAGAAATCCCCAGCCGATGAGTCCATGCAAAATACTGGGCCATAAACGGAAACGAAAAACGGGTTGGAACAAACCCACCTTTACGATGAGATCACCAATCCGTTTATAAGCCAGTGACCAGTCTATTTTGCCCCGTCCACTATTGATGTGGTTCATGATTCGCGCAACACCACGATATGTGAAATAAAGCGACGCAAGGGTAGCGATGACGAAGAGGATCTTTTCTGTCAGGGTGAGCATATGTCCTCCAAGATTGAACCGATTGAACTTGTTAAGTTTAGCACAGGTTTATTTACACGGAAAATTTCAGGGTTTTTCAAATGTAACACATAAATTGTTACTTAAATCGTACGAATTGGAGTGGGATCTACCAATAAAACTGCCCACAAATTAACCTTGCGGGCAGTATATACTAGCATGAAATACTAAGATTACTTAGCAACAGGCAATTTAGCACAACTCAGGCATTCATATTAAATTCTGGATCGATTCTGAATTTGAACCACCAGAACTTTCCTGACCAGATCGCATACTTCGCCGATTCTTTCATCAGTCAGCTGATAAATCATCTCATTTCCATGTCTTTGATACTCCAAAACACCCACGTTACGAAGAACTCCCAACTGACGAGACACAAGCGACTGACTTAATCCCGTTTCACGCACTATATCACCCACAATCATGGGTCCTTTTCTCAGAGTGTGCAGGATTTGCAGCCGGGTGGCATTTCCCATGGCCTTACAAAAATCTGCCTGGACCTCGAAGATGGAACGGTTCATTCTTTTATTTCCGAGTCCTGACACGCCTTTTATGAAGAATATAGGCGCCTAGAGCCGTGCTGGCCAGCAACAAAATGGAAAGAATCTCCCAAATATTTAACCAAGCATTTTGGTCTTCACGACTTTCAACAGGAATTTCTGAAGAGATTTTTGCGGTGGCTTTGGGCGTATATGGCATTGCGACCATGACCTCACTAATGCCTGCGGTTTGATCAAATATTTGCACGCGCTCAGTGCATTCCTCAGGATGACATTCCTGACACTTTGATATATCTTCGTTAATAACGGGATGTGCTGCCCGATCTACATGTGCTAACTCCTGTGTTGTAGCCAGCGGATTTCCTCCATGACAATCCACACAAGACATCGGTGCCTCTCTCAAGCAGAACCAATTACCTGTGTCATGAAGTAAGTACAGGTCTTCGTGGCATGTTATGCATTTCCCTTGATTTGGTGGCGGATCCGGGTCATCGGCATATACGATTGTCGGCATTGACAAAATCGCAATCAGCATCCACAATCCTACGACCAGTATCAAACAGTACCCGAATGAACATTTTTTCTGCGTCATGGCATACCTCCTTTCAGGTATATTGCCAGTCTTATCTCCCAAAGTGGCGCTCAGAGGGCTGGTCGCGTTCATCCATTGGGCAAAGGACGAGGAGAAGTCGTGATGCATTCTCATCCTCATTATGCCAGTGGTGGGGCAAGTAGGCCTCAAACAAGAGACTGTCACCTGGAGAGAGTTGATACGTCTGGTCATCTACATGATATGTAATATGACCTTCAAGACAATAAACAAATTCACGGCCTGTATGCACGATGGGAGTCTTCCCACTATATGCTTTCGGTTTTAGGGTGACAATGAGTGGTTCCGCTCCAAAACGGATCATGCCGGCTCCGAGATCCTCCATCGTGCCGTGAGTGAATGTGGCGTGAGGGCGTTTTCCTTCACGCTGATAAACCACTTTTTTATTACCGTGATCACTCTCAAAAAAAACAGAGAGCGGAACTTGAAGTGTTTGTGCGATCAGCTGGAGGGTACTGACACTAGGGGATGTATGTCCGTTTTCAATCAGACTTAAGGTATTGACGTTCAATTTGCTCAAGCTGGCAAGAGCGCGAATGGAATAACCATTGCCCATTCGAACTTCCCGAATCCGGCGACCCACATCGATATCATTTCCATTGTTCAGAGCATCCGCAATTGGCGATGTAGTATTGAGATCATGTCTGCCTTGGGTGGTTTTCGCCTTTGGGATGGGTATACTGGTCTTCATTGTTCTGTATTGCTCCTAAATTCAGTGTTTCAACTAATATTATAGTTGATTTTTGATAAAAATACAATACCCCACCCATTATATTATTTTATTGATACGAGTGGGAGTTACCAAGAGCATTAATTCGCTTTTTATGGCTTTGAAAATGCCGTTAAAAGTATGTTTTGGTGAAATCGGGGATATTAACTTTAGATTAAGTAAAAGATGCGGGAATTTTGGATTGGCCAGGAAAAATTTTCCGCTCGAAACTGGGGAATGATCGCAGTCAAAAAATATTCTTAGTTTATTCGACAAAAATAATCAGTCTTTGCGAATATTCAAGTTGAATTTCGCAAACGCTGTATTGTTTACATAATAAACTGCGTCAGGACGTGTGCCAACCACAGGCGAATTCCAAATTATTGTTAACTTGCCACAACCCAGCGATCACGGCCCTTACTCTTGGCTTCATACATGGCATTGTCTGCGCGTTTTACAAGGGACTCCCAGTTATCCACTCCGGATTGAAATTGAGCGATACCCATGCTGATCGTGATTTTTAATGAGTGTTCATATAATTCTACGATTGTGTCACGTACCTGTGTTGTCAATCGCCCAGCCTGTTCTTCAGCGGCTGAAGACTTCGTATTGGGCAGCAAGATCAAAAATTCCTCGCCTCCATACCGTCCCACCATATCAGGATGGCGGATATGATCACGCAATTGATAGGCGACGTGCCTTAATACTTCATCCCCTGCAATATGCCCGTGGGTATCATTTACCCTCTTGAAAAAATCCACGTCCGCCACTGAGATGGACAGCTGGCTGTTGTATCGTTCGGCGCGCAAAACCTCACTCTGGAGTTCCCGGACGACCAGGCGGCGGTTGGGAAGAAAAGTAAGCGCATCCACGTGAGAGAGTTCATTTGCCTGTGCCATGATCGCATTAATTTCAATCTGTTTGTTATGGGCAAATTTTTTAATGAATTCACTCTCCGCCTGAAACACTTTTATTTCCTCTTTCAGATTTTGAACGATCTTCTGTAACGACGTATCGGTGTCAACATGTTCAGCAATAAAAAGCGCGCCCCCGCTGGCAAGCGGAATTAATATACAGTCACAAAATATGGTCCTTGCTTCCTCGTCAACACCAAACTCAATTACAAACTGATCCCTCTGGGCAATGTTCAACTTATCACAAACCTTGTCTTTCTCTTTTTGAGAAAAACAGTCCTGCAGTTTTTCTGCCAGCGGGGACTTCGCCTTATACGTTTCAAAAGCACGATTCCATGAGACCAAAGTGCCGTCACGTTCCACAAGCGCGATCATGGCGTGGATATGCTCAAGCATTTCTCCCATATCATTTGTTGTAATCAAATCCGCCAGTTTTCTCATGTTTTTAATTGTAGTCCATTCGTTGGGAATTTTCGCCCACCTTACAAAATTAGTAGGGACACAGCGGCGCTGTGTCCCTACTCAAAACAAATTATTCTTCCGCGATCACAATGATCTTATCTTCCGGGGAGAAACTTATCTGAGCAGCTTTCTTCGGATTGGTGTAAAC
>DPLR01000637.1 GCA_003541895.1 Cytophagales bacterium
GGCATTTACGACACCAAGTTTGTGAATCCTCAATACTATTCAAGTTATTATGTGCAGAATGCTTCGTTCTTCAAGATGGACAACATCAGCCTTGGATACAATTTTGTTCCAGGGTTTGAAAAGAAGATCAAGGCAAGAGTGGCGGCAACGCTTCAAAACGCATTCTTCATCACGAAGTATAAAGGCATTGACCCTGAAGTGGATGGCGGAATTGATAACAGCATTTATCCACGCCCGCGTGTGTACATGTTAAGCTTGAACCTAACTTATTAATCCGTAATCGATACGAAAATGAAAACGATGAAAACGAAAATCATATTGATAGCGATCGCAGCGATCACGGCATCATGTGTAAGCGAACTCGATCCGAAAAACTTGGGATCGAATGCAGTAACTTCTCAGACTGTCTATAATACACCCGATGATTACCTACAAGGGTTGGCCAAGTTGTATGCAAGTTTTGCAGTAAGTGGTCAGCAAGGCCCCGCAGGTAATTCTGATATTTCGGGTCTTGATGAAGGTTTCGGTGTTTACTTGCGTGAATTGTGGAATGTACAAGAATTAACCACTGATGAAGCAGTAATCGCTTGGAATGACCAAACCATTAAAAATTTCCATTGGCAAACTTGGACACCAAACGATGTGTTTATCGCGGCCATGTATGCGCGCGTAATGTTGACCGTTACTATCAGTAACGAGTTTATCCGCGCCTCAGCGGTAGCAGCAGAAAGTAATGCAACAATAAAGCAATACCATGCTGAGGCAAGGTTTGTAAGAGCATTGGCTTACTGGCATGCACTTGATCTTTTTGGTAATCCTCCTTTTGTAACAGAAAAAGATCTGCCAGGGGCTTTTCTTCCAAAACAAACCAATGCTAAAGCACTGTACGCTTACATTGTAAAAGAGTTGAAAGCAATTGAGGGAGATTTGTTAACTCCTTCGGGCGTACCGGGCGGTGATGACTACGGCCATGCGACTAAAGGTGCACTTTATATGCTTCAGGCAAAATTGTATTTGAATCACAAAACCTATTTAGGTGCTGAAGATGTAAAGAATTATGACAGTTGCATTACAGCACTTAATAAGTTGACCACTTTGAATAAATATTCGTTGGCTTCAAATTACCTATTGAATTTTGCTGCCAACAACAACACCAGCCCTGAGTTGATTTTCACTATCAACTATGATGGCGCACATACGCAATCGTATGGCGGTATGGATTACATCATCCATGCGGCTCTTGGTGGATCAATGTCACCTGCTAAATTTGGAGTAGCCGGAGGCTGGGGTGGAACAAGAACAACTTCTGCTTTTGCAGGCAAGTTTACAACGCCAGATCCTACAGGTCCTGATGTTCGTGCACAGTTTTACAAGCCAGGACAAGCATTAGTGATTACTGACATCGGAACTTTTACCGATGGTTATGCTATCCAGAAATTTACAAACCGTACTATACCTGACGGCCCATCGGCCAGTGGTGTTCCTGATTTTGTTGATACCGATTATCCGATGTTCCGATTGGCTGATGCTTACCTGATGTTAGCGGAAGCTTTTGTTCGTGGTGGTGCAGGTACCGATGCAGCTACAGCTACGCAAGCCATGAATGACGTGATAACAAGGGCGTATCCGGGTGGCGGAGCTCCAACACATTCAGCGTTAGTTGTCAACAGTGCAACAGATCTTGCAGATATTTTAGACGAACGTGCAAGAGAATTGTATTGGGAAGGCCACCGCAGAACGGATTTGATTCGGTATGGCCTGTTTACTACAGGTTACAATTGGCCGTGGAAAGGTAATGTAGCCGCAGGGATCGCCACAGATTCTCATTTGAATTTATTCCCGATTCCATCAGCGGATATGAGTGCCAATCCAACCTTGAAACAAAACCTTGGATATTAATATGAGACGCATTCAAATATTGAACGATATGAAATACATGAAATCTTATCTGTATACGCTTATTGCAGGATTACTTCTATTCTCATGCAGTAATGATGACACGAAAATCACCTATACAGGTGGTTCGGCTCCTGTGTTGGGGGTTTCTTCTACCAGTGATCTCGTGTTGAGCAAGTCAAATCAAGACTTTAGCTCACTTCAATTTCAATGGACTAACCCCGGTTATTCCTTTTCTAACGGTGCCAGTACGCAAGATGTGTATTACACTTTGCAAATCGATACAATGCCGGCAACAGGAACACCCACGTTCACTAATCCGAAGTTGGCTTCATTGCCATTCACTAACGATCTAACGCACATATTTACAGTGAGAGAGCTTAACACAGCCTTATCTAATTTAGAATTGACTGATTATGTTCCACATGACTTTGCGTTTAGGGTTAAGGCAACATTGGTGAACTCTCTTGAGCCGCAATATTCAAATGTTATCCACGTAAAAATCTCGACCTATCTTGATGTGGTTTATCCTGTACCTGCCCATCTGTATATCGTTGGTGATGCCACACCATCTGGTTGGTCTAACGATAGCAGCCATCCTGATGCTACGCAGACGTTCACCAAAGTGAATGCTTATACATTTGTTTTGAACTCCCTCGCTTTAACGAATAAGCAATTCTTGTTTATCCCTGTGGCGGGAGACTGGACTCATAAGTATGCATACGATGCACCTGGCTCTACCAACAATACATCTGGAGATTATTTTAAACCCGATGCTAACAGTAATTTCCAGGCTCCTGCTTCGGGCAATTACAAGATCACGGTGAATTTCAAGACGGGTAAGTATTCAATGGAAAAACTAAATTAGTATGAAGAAGATATTATTCATTTTATCAATAGTTGGCGTAGTCGGATTTGTGCTTTCGTGTGCAAAGACAGAGACTACACCACAGTTTCCTGCAAGCTCGGCTTCATTTACGGCCACACCTTCAGCTACAACGGTTGCGGCCGCATCAACTGATTCAACGAATGGTGTATTGACATTTACCTGGAGTGATCCAAAATTTTCGGCAGGCTTAAGGCAGAGGAAATTCACTGTTTATGTAGCACCAACACG